>DAIUKN010000068.1:0-9602 GCA_036848195.1 Bacteroidota bacterium | reverse complement strand
GGCGCAAAATGAGACTCCGCTGGACGTTGGCGTTTCTGGCGACGGGACTCTGTCTCGCCGCGGACAACAGCCCCGCCAAGATCGAGGACCTGATCGATTCCGACACCGCCGAGGTTCTGCGCCGGCTGGAAAACATCGGCCCCTACGAGGTGCCCGACCTCAGATTGAAGAAGGATACTAATTACGCGAACACCCCCGAGGATATCGAGCCCTTCCGCAAGGTGAAGCCATACAAAGAGCACTTCCTGCTGCAGATGGAGTACACCGGACCGGGGCGGGCGATACCCGAACCGGCGAATTGACCTATATGAATTCGTTCTATTATCTCGGACATTTTTCGAGATTTATCCGGCCTGGAGCGAGGAGGATCATCTGCTCGTCGAATTCAGATGATCTCCTGGCGACCGCCTTCCTCAATCCTGACGGGAAGATCGCGGTGGTGGTTCTCAATCAAACCGACAAAGACATAGCGTTTCATACATGGATTGACGACAGGGCCTGTGAAGCCAACAGTCCGGCCCATTCAGTGGTGACACTCGTGCTCTAAGAAGGAGAAGCGATGGACGGGGGGACTTCAAGGCTCGGTAAAGAGATTGTTGCGATTTTGTTTCTCGTCCTCTTCGTACCAGGCAACGCATGCCGGGCACAAAGCTTCAGCGGTGGTTTCAATTTCACTCTCCCGGCTCTGGACACTGCGTCGAACCAGTTTCTCCCCGTTTTCCCGGCGAAACCGATTACGGATTTCGTTTCGGTCGACCCCTCCGGCCATTTCTCCGTCGCAGGCAGCCGCATCCGATTCTTCGGGACCAATGCCGTTGCAGACGGGGCATTTCCGACAAAGAGCAAGTCCTGGTTCATCAGCGGACGCCTCAGGAAGATGGGCTTCAACCTGATCCGCCTTCACCACATGGACAACCCATGGAGCGCTGGAAGCCTGTTCGAACAGGGGAATGACACCCGCCACCTGAACCCGGCAACACTCGACCGGCTGGAGTTTTTCCTCGGAGAACTGAAGAAGAATGGCGTCTATGCCGATATCAACCTTCACGTCTCGCGTACCTTCCGGCCCGCCGATGGGGTTGCAGGGGCGGATTCTCTGCCCCAGTTCGGCAAAGGAATCACGTACTTCGATCCCCAGCTGATCGCCCTGCAAAAGGAGTATGCGACACAGCTTCTGACGCACAATAATCCCTATACCGGGCTCCCGTTGGCACAGGATCCGGTGATGGGCATGGTTGAGATTACGAACGAGAATTCTCTCTACAGAATGTGGCGGGAGGGTGGGCTGAGGCCGTTTTCCGCTGGAGGATCTCTCATGGTTCGCCATGCCCTCCTCCTTGATTCTCTCTGGCAACAGTATCTTTCGTCCCGCTACACGACCACGTCCAACCTCGCTGCAGCGTGGAACGCAGGCATGTTCCGTGCAGACTCGGCCGAACAGATACGGAACGGGGATTTCGAGCAACCGATCTCCTCTCCCTGGGTCCTGGAGCAGAACGCTCCGGGACAGGGTGTTGTCTCACGCGACGCGACATCTCCCTTTGGCGGCATTGTCTCAGCGCGCGTTCAGGTGACACAGAGCGACGGCACCAACTGGCGTGTTCAGTGGAAGCACGTTGGCCTTTCGATGAAGGCTGATTCCATCTATGTCATCCGCTTTGCGGCGCGCGCTGACAGCGCCCGCACTGTTTCCGCAGCGGTCATGCTGGACGCGAGCCCTTGGACCGGCTATAGCTGGACAGACATGGCATTGACGACGTCTTGGAAGTACTTCTCTTTCAGCTTCCGGGCTCCTGTCTCGGTCAACGGCGGCCTTCGGCTCTCCTTTCAGCTTGGATCTGCCAGAGGTTTCTACTGGTTCGACAACGTCTCCTACACTATGACCGGAACCAAGGGTCTCCTCCCGGATGAATCTCTGGACGCACGGACGGTCAGGCGCATTGACTTCAGCGAATGTGTTCAGTTCACGGATCAGCGGGTCCGCGATCTGACCGGCTTCTATCTGAAACTGCAGGATGACTATTTCGCAGCGATGACCTCGCACCTGAAAGGGACTCTGCACGTCCGTGTTCCCATTGTCGGGACAAACTGGAATGTTGGTGTTCCGGACCTGTTCGTTCAATCGAAAATGGACTACATCGATAATCATGCGTACTGGGACCATCCGTCGTTCCCTGGAGAACCCTGGTCGTCCACCGACTGGACGATCGCCAACCAGCCCATGGTGAAGGCAGATGATGGCGGGGCGATCGCCTCTCTCTTCTCCGGGCCGGCATTTCTGGGAAAGCCGAGTACCATCAGTGAATACAACCATGGCTTTCCGAACCGCTACCAGGCTGAAGCTGTCCCATTCCTTACGACCTATGCCTCGCTGCAGGATGTGGATGGTGTCATGTTCTTCGACTACAACGGATCGACGGACGACTGGGAAACAGACAAAGTGGGAGGGTATTTCGATATTCATCGCAATACTGCGATGATGTCGCTCACGCCATCATGCGCCTTCGCATACCGCAACTTCCTTATCGCACCGGCAAGGCAATTCCTCGCACTCCATTACAACTCTGATGATGTTTTGCTCCAGCCCAAGAGAGACGGGGGGGAATGGAATGGGTGGAGAACATTCCCCGAGAAACTCGCCCTCCGATACGGCGTCCGCATTGCCACGTTCGATGCGGGTACACCTCTCGATGTTTCCTCACTCCCTCCCGTCCCTGTGAGTCCGTACCGGAGCGATACGGATGAGATTGTGTGGAATACTGCCGGTCTTCTCTCGGTAAGCACGGCACGATTTGCGGCTGCAACCGGGTTCCTGCAGAATTTCCCCGGTGCTCGCGTCGGTGACATGACTGTTGTGGGAACCTCCGAGCATGCCACTCTCACCTGGATCTCCTTGACCGATCAGCCTCTTGCGCGTTCGGCGTCTTCCCTCTTGACTCTTTCGACGAAGGTTCAAAACGCCGGCATGCTCTGGGACGGCATCAACACCGTTCACAACAACTGGGGGAATCCACCGACACAGATGTATCCGGTTTCCGCTTCACTCAGGTTGCACATCCAGGCCGACTCGATCCACGTTCTTCCGCTCCGCCCGGACGGAATTCCGCTTGGAGGGTTTGTGACGTACGGGGCGGCCGACACGAACATGTTCGCCGTCTCCGTCGATCAAAATCATGACCTGACGACCTGGTATGGCATCCAGGCGTTCGGGAAGGGGACGGTTACCGCGATGCAGGGAGAAAGTCCTCAAGTCCCGAACTCCTACTCCTTACGGCAAAACTTCCCAAATCCATTCAACCCCTCAACGACCCTCACCTTCACGGTCCCCATTGGGTCACGTCAAGCCATCTCCCTGAGGGTTTTTGATCTCCTCGGGAGGGAAGTCGCCGTGCTGTTTCAGGGGGAGAAGGAACCGGGTACCTACACTGTCAGGTTTGATGCGGCGACACTCTCATCAGGTGTCTATTACTGCAGGCTTACAGCTGGCTCATTTGCCGCTGCCCGCAGCATGATTCTAACACGTTGAGGGACATCGATTATGACCTTCGGCATCAACACGCTCATCGTCGTGAGTCTGCTTGTCGCAGTCTTTCCTCCGCATCTTGTCCTGGCGCAGGCGGTAGCCTTTCCTGAAACCTGGCTTTTCAAGACCGGTGATGACCCGGAATACCGAGCTGCGGGATATGATGACTCGGGCTGGCAGTCGATCCGGGTCCCGGCGCAATGGGAGAATGCCGGTTTCCCCGGATACGATGGCTTCGCATGGTACCGTGTGCATTTCAATATCCCTCGTCCGCTCCTCAACCATGATATGTATCTCTGTGCCGGGACAGTCGACGATGCGGACGAAACGTACCTGAACGGGACGCGAATCGGTGCGACCGGCCGTTTTCCCCCCGCGGCGGCCTCGGCCTGGAATGAGCAGCGTGCGTACAAGGTTCCTGCTCACCTCCTCCGCGAGAAGAACATTCTGGCAGTCCGCGTGTACGACATGGGGCTTGGCGGAGGCATCACAGGCGGTGCCATCGGCGTGTTCGATAAGGCTGGAATGGACCGGGTGATGAATCTGACGCCGGGTCCGAAGAAGTCATACTTCCGCCTTGTCACATCGAACGGGATGATCGCCGCAGTCCTTGACGCAAGGACCGGGAGCATTGAGTCGGTTCTCCCGAGAATCTTTCAGGCATACGACTCGGGCCAGGTTGTGGCGCCGTTCATCTCGGGACTTCGACTTAACACGAACGAAAAGCCCGGCAGCGTCAGATATCTCCGGAACACTCATGTAATCGAGGTCCGGTATCGCCGCTTCACGGTGAGCTGGTTCGCCCCGTTTACGACAGGGGAACGCGTGCTCTATGCCATGGTGTCGGGAGAAAAGGGGCTCATGGACACAACCTCATTCTCTGTCGCCTCCGGGTCTTCCGATGTCCGAACGGCAGAGGTTGAGTTCCCCGGGAGCGGCGGGAATGCCCGCAAGTACCTGCTCTTCACGGTCCGTGACACGTCATCGACTGGGGGAGGCGACCTCAGGGCGTCCCTGGCGCGTCTGCGTACGTCGGGGGGGCGGCTGCTGGAGGAAGAAACTCACTTCATGCGGGTAACGATCGGACGGTGCAGGACTCCCAAGGTGTTGACTCCTCAGGAGAAGAACCTTTTCGAGCAGTCTATCACGGTTCTCAAAATGGCGCAGGTTGCCCAGTATGAACCGTCCCCGAAATCGCGCGGGCAGATCCTCGCGTCCCTACCTCCCGGGATATGGAATATCAGCTGGGTGCGCGACGCTTCCTACAGCATTATGGCCCTCTCGCGGCTCGGCCTGTTCGAGGAGGCAAGACAGGGACTCGAGTTTATGCTGGCCGCGGATGCCTGCCGGTACAGCCGGTACTTCCATACTGATGGGAAGGATTATGGCGTGGGGACAGAGTATCAGATGTCGGTCTGCCGCTATTTCGGCAATGGTAAAGAAGAAACCGATTTCAACAGCGATGGTCCGAACATCGAATTGGACGGGTTTGGACTGTTCCTGACGGCGTTTTCCGACTACGTCCGCCGGAGCGGGGACGCAGGATTGCTGAAGCAGCGTGGAAGCCTGGTTGCCGCGAAGGTTGCCGATCCTATCGTCCTGTCGATTCGCGAGAACCTCCTGATCCGGCAGGACTCCGGGCCGTGGGAACGGCACCTGCCCGGAAAGCAATACGCCTATACCTCAATAGCGTGCGCAAAGGGGCTGAGGGACTTCGGCGAGCTGTCCAGGGAGGCGAATATCCCGGACCGGGCGAAGTACGTTGCTGCGTCCGACCGACTCGTGCAAGGTATTCGTCAACATCTGGTTGTTGGAGGGAAGTATCTCAAAGGAAACGCAGGCGGAATGAACCCGGACGAATATGAGTACTACGACTCAGCAACGTTCGAGGCGTTCGGGTTCGGGCTTCTGGAAGACCCCGACCTCTTTGCCTCGCACCGATCGGTGTATGAAAAGCGCCTGCGCACTATGCGCGGGGGACGTGGCTTCTGCAGGGTGAATGGGGGGGATGCGTACGACCGGTCTGAGTGGGTCTTCCTCGATCTGCGCATAGCTTCTGCCATGGCCCGGTTCGGCGAAAGGGCGGGGGCGCGAAAGCTCCTCGATTGGGTGACCGCCCAGTCGAGTTTGAATTTCAATCTCGTCGCGGAATTGTACGGCGAGAAGACCGAAGCCTATGAAGGGGCGGTCCCGATGGTGGGATTTGGTGCAGGCGCCTATATCCTCTCGTTGATGGACTATCACAAGTAACGGTTTGCATCTGAGTGTTACAAAGGTCGTCTTCATAGCTCTGGCTGCTGCGCTCGCGGTTCAGAGATCTGCCTCTTCACAGGCCGGGGGACGGAGACCATCAACTTCAACAAGGTCAAGACTCTCGTTGGGGAGATGGCTCTCGAAGAGAAGATCGCGCAGATAACGCTGGTGGACCGGGGGTTACTCGAGAAGGAGAGCAATATCGGGTACCATGATTTCCCGTTCCAGCGTGACTGGCGGCGGTTCTTGGAGGGAAGACCTGAGGTGAGACCCCTGTTCTTGAGCACAGAGTGGTGACCCTCTGTTCTTGGTAATCCGTCTCGTAGGTGGGCAACCTCTGCTTCCGAAGCCAGGGCGAAGGCGGTCCTGTCCTCGATGCCATCGTGTATCGCTCGTTGGCCTCTTCGAAAACTGCAGAGTCAGTGAGGGGTATCTTCGTGCCCTCGGTCTCAAGGTGTCAAGCAAGCGTGGAAGGAGAAAGGTGCCGATCCTCACTTCTTGAACGCGAACACAACATACTTTGCCACCTGGCTGCCCCGGTTTTCAACCGTATGCATACCTGCAGGATGCCACTCACAGCTACCCTTCTTGTGACTCTCCTTCTGCTCCTTCCCGTCCGGCGTCCTGACGAAAAGCTCGTATGATGACAGTCCATACACAATGCGATTCAGCCCGAAATGCATGGCGACGGCATCCTTAGGGTAGAGGGTAACCTCGAAAATCTTTGCCTGCTCGCGATCGAGCAAGACCCGGGTATTGTGCGGTGATGCCTTTGCCATATCATGGCCGGAACCCTCGGCGGCGGGGAGAGCCTTTGAGGTACGTTCGACAATCAGAAATACCGCCTTTTGCTTCCCGGCATTCTCTTCGTTGTGAGTGCCCGCAGGGTGAAAGTGGACATCTCCGGCCTTCCGGTTTTCCTCGGAAACCTTTTTGTCCCAGTGATAACGGAGCAGATACGCGCTGAGCGAGTAAATCAGACGGTTTCCGGTTTCATGCGGCTGTAAGGACTCGCCCGGATTCAGAGTGGCCTCGTACACACGAACGTATTCGTTTTCGAAGAGGAGCTTCTCTTGTTTGGGAGGATTTTGCGCGTGGAGGCTTAGGACGTTGAACACAAGAGCTACACCGAGGCTAACGGACAGAGCTTTCATGGTGCCCTCCGTTTGTTCTGGCCCTGTATGGGCTGGTGAAAGGTCAGGAATTTCCACGAGAGATGCCATCCGGGCGATCGCCTTGAATCTAAAACCGGTGTATCGTATCTATCAACAGGCCTTCTCGTAACTCATGAGGTACCCTATGCGACGACAATTGTTCTGGTTCCTGTTTCCGGCCGTTGTGGCGTTCTCTCCTTCGCCTGCGCAGAATTCTGCCGACCGGCACGTCTTCCGCCCTCCTGCCGTGCCCCTTCTCGTGCATGACCCTTACTTCAGCATCTGGTCTCCGGCTGATTCACTCTCCGGCGAGTGGCCGAGACACTGGACAGGCACCACCCACGGAATGACGGGGATGATCCGCGTTGACGGGCGGGTGTACCGAGTCTTGGGAAAGAGCCCTGCCGCGGCCTCTGGGTTTCCCCAAAGGTCTCTCTCGGTGCTCCCGACGCGAACACTCTACGGGTTTGAAGGAGGAGGCGTCCGGTTGACCCTGACCTTTGTCACGCCCATGATTCCCGATGACATCGAGTTGCTGAGCAAGCCGCTGACGTACATGTTCTGGGATGTAGAAGCAAGTGATGGCGGGGTTCATGATGTCTCACTGTATTTCGACATTTCCGGCGAAGCTGTGGTGAACACCGCCGACCAGAAGATCACGTGGGGACGGTATGTTCTCGAGAACATCGACGTCTTGCGCATGGGATCGCTCGAGCAACCCGTTCTGGAGAAGGCGGGGGATGATCTCCGGATAGACTGGGGACACCTGTACGTTGCGGCCCAGAATGAGCCCGGGAGCTCGATGGTCATTGCATCCGACGAAGTGGCGCGGCAGGCATTCGTGGTCGGCGGCCTGTTACCCCGGTCGGATGACCTGAGGAGCCCCCGATCAGCGAACGACGAATGGCCGGTCATGGCCCACGCCTATCACTTCGGCAAAGTCTCAAGCGGAACACGGTCACACGCGATGGTGGTTGCGTACGATGATCAGTTCTCCATTCAATATTTTCAGAGAAATCTCCGTCCCTATTGGAGGCGCAACGGGGCCGGCGCCGATTCGCTTCTTGCGGGGGCGTTCAAGAATCCTGCGGCCGTGGTTGCGCGCTGCAGGGAGTTTGACGAGGGAGTTCTGGGCGATTGTGCGCGGCTCGGGGGGAATTCATACGCTGCGGTCGCCTCCCTGGCGTATCGGCAGTGCCTTGCGGCGAACAAGATCGTCGCCGATATCGATGGAACGATGCTGATGTTCCCGAAGGAAAACTTCAGCAATGGTTGCATCGGTACGGTCGACGTGATCTATCCCGCCTCACCATTATTCCTGTTGTTCAACCCGGCTCTCCTGAAGGCACAGCTGACGCCGCTCCTGGAATATGCCAAGCTTCCCCGGTGGAAATTCCCTTTCGCTCCCCACGATCTCGGGACGTATCCTCACGCGAACGGGCAGGTCTACGGCGGGAGGGAGCAGACCGAGACCGATCAGATGCCGGTCGAGGAGAGCGGGAACATGCTTCTGATGGTTGCCGGAATCGCGGTTGCGGAGGAGAACGCGAACTTTGCGGCGCGATACTGGCCGGTGCTCTCTCGCTGGGCGGAATATCTGAAGGAGAAAGGGCTGGATCCGGAAAACCAGCTCTGCACTGACGATTTCGCCGGGCACCTGGCGCACAATGTGAATCTCTCCGCAAAGGCAATCCTTGCCCTCGGTGCTCATGCGAAGCTCTGCGCCATGCTCGGGAAGAAGGATGAAGCGTCGGCGTACCGGAAGCTTGCTGAGAGCTATGCAGCGCGCTGGCAGACAATGGCGGACGACGGGGATCATTTCCGTCTTGCGTTCGACAAACCCGGAACGTGGAGTCAGAAGTACAACCTGGTCTGGGACCGCCTGCTTGATCTTCACGTTTTCCCCGCGGAGGTCGGGCGCAAGGAAGTCAGGTATTATCTCACCAAGCAGAACATGTTCGGCCTGCCCCTCGATAACCGCAAGGCCTACACGAAGCTCGACTGGGTCGTCTGGTCCGCCTCGCTCGCTGAGTCAAAGAAGGATTTCGAATCGTTTCTCGATCCGGTTCTGAGATTTGTCAACACCACGCCGGACCGTGTACCGCTCACGGACTGGTACTGGACCACGGACGCAAAGAAGGTAGGGTTTCAGGCGCGGTCGGTGGTGGGGGGGGTGTTCGTGAAACTGCTGATGGACATTGAGGTCAGCAGGAAATGGCGTGGGAGATGATAACCTGAGGCGGCTTTCGCCCGCCCTCAAGATCTTTCAGCCTTTCCGTCGCTTTGCCGCGAGTGCCCGGTTCAGTGCTTCGAGGTATGCCTTGGCGCTGCCGATGATCACGTCGGTGCTGGCGGAGCGGCCGTTGAACGACACGCCGTCGAACTCCGCGCGAACAAAAACTTCACCAATGGCATCGTGTCCGAGACTCACCGACTTGATGGAGTACTCCGTGAGTTTTCCCACGACGCCGGTAATCCGTTCGATCGCCCTGTAGACGGCATCCACGGGCCCGTCGCCGGTCGCCGAGTCGACCAGCCGCTGGTCCTTCTGGCGCAGCTCCACGGTGGCCGTTGGCCGGAGGTTGGTCCCGCTGGTGACCTGAAGATGGTCGAGATGGAAGAATTCCTCGGTCGAAACGGACGTTTCTTCGAGGATGGCGATCAGATCCTCA
>DAIUKN010000067.1:6911-9608 GCA_036848195.1 Bacteroidota bacterium | reverse complement strand
GACAGGTCCGCACCTCGATGCTGATTGCCGCTGCGCTGATCGAAGGTGCAACCTTCTTCGCGCTGGCCATCTGCATCATCCTCGCCACCAAGTAACGAAAGACAGCCCATGTTTGACATCAACCCGGGTTTGATCGTCTGGACGATCATCACGTTCCTCGTCGTCCTGGCGATCCTTCGCTTTACGGCCTGGAAGCCTCTTCTGGCCGCCCTGACATCGCGTGAAGAGAAGGTGCGGTCGTCCCTTGAACGGGCGGAGAAGGCACAGCAGGAGGCACAGCGCCTGCTCGACGAAAACCAGCGTCAGCTCGCCCTAGCCGAGGAACAGTCAGAGCGCATCATCCGGGAGGGACGAGAGATGGGGGAGAAATTGAAGGGTGAAATCGTCGAAAAGGCGAACGCCTCGTCGCGTCACATGATCGATCAAGCGAAAGACGAGATAGCCCGGGAAAAGGAAAAAGCGCTAACACAGCTCCGCTCGGAGGTAGCGGATCTGGCGATTGCCGCCGCCGGAAAACTTCTGGATGCAAACCTGGACACCCCGAAACAGCGGCAACTGGTGGACGCGGCGATCCGCGAACTCAACAAGGGCTGAGAGCGCATGAAGAATGTCCGTGTCGCCCGCCGGTATGCCAGGGCTCTGATGGCCGTTGCCGAGGAACGGAAAGCGCTCGAACGCACAGCGGCGGACCTGGACATTATTGGTTCGCTTGTCCGGGGTTCTCGTGAGCTGAGGCTCTTTCTCGCCCGGCCGATCGTTTCCGAGGAAAAGAAGCGGACTGTTCTCCTGGAGCTGTTCGGACCGAGTCTCGGACCGCTCACAATGGAGTTTCTCGTTTTGCTGCTGGCGAAGCAGCGCGAGATGGAGCTCCTGGACATCGTAGAACAGTTCGGGGAAATCCGCGACGAAAAGCTCGGGATAGTCAACGTCGATGTGATTTCTGCGGTGGAACTCTCCACCCCGCAGGAGCAAGAGCTGACCCGGAAACTGGAGCAGCAAACCAGGAAGAAGGTGCGGGTGCGGTTTACCATGGATAAGGCCGTCCGGGGCGGGTTTCTGGTGCGCATCGGCGACACCGTGCTGGATGCAACCCTGCAACACCAGCTTGATATGCTGCGTGAACGTTTCACAGAGGGCGGTCCCCTCACGAACTAACAGGGAATTCGGAAGGATACAAGAATGGCTGACGTACGACCGGAAGAGGTATCGGCAATACTGAGGAGACAGCTTGCAGGGTTCGAAAAGGAAGTCGATGTCTATGATGTGGGGACGGTTCTCCAGATCGGCGACGGCGTCGCGCGGGTCTACGGCCTCACGAAAGCGCTGATGAGTGAACTTGTCGAGTTCCCGCACGGTGTTTTCGGCATGGTCCTGAACCTGGAAGAAGATAACGTCGGATGCATCCTCTTCGGCGAAAGCAGCGAGATCAAGGAAGGCGACACGGTCAAGCGTACAGGGAAAGTCGCATCAATGCCGGTGGGGGAAAAGATGCTCGGCAGGGTCGTGAACCCGCTGGGGCAGCCTACCGACGGCCGTGGACCGATCACCACGGAGAAGGTGATGCCCATCGAACGCAAAGCCCTGGGCGTCATTCAGCGGCAGCCGGTGAAGGAACCGCTGCAGACCGGTGTCAAAGCGGTGGATGCGATGATCCCGATCGGACGCGGGCAGCGAGAGCTGATCATCGGCGACCGTCAGACCGGGAAGACCGCCATCGCCCTTGATACGATCATCAACCAGAAGTATACCCATACCGAGAAGGCGAAGAAGGAAGGGATCAAGCCGGTCTATTGCATTTACGTCGCCATCGGTCAGAAGAGTTCGACGCTTGCGCAGGTTGTGGACAAGCTCCAGCAGGAAGGGGCGATGGAGTACACGACCTTCATCGCGGCAACCGCCAGCGACCCGGCACCAATGCAGTTTATCGCACCGTATTCCGGTGCAACCCTCGGGGAGTACTTCCGCGACAGCGGCAGGCACGCCCTCGTCGTATACGACGACCTCTCGAAGCACGCCCAGGCGTACCGCCAGGTGTCGCTCCTGCTCCGCCGTCCGCCGGGACGCGAAGCCTACCCCGGTGATGTGTTCTATCTTCACTCACGATTGCTGGAACGTGCATCGAAATTGAACGAGGACCTCGGCGGCGGAAGTCTGACGGCCCTTCCGGTGATCGAGACACAGGCCGGCGACGTCTCGGCCTACATCCCCACCAACGTCATCTCCATCACGGACGGCCAGATCTACCTTGAATCCAACCTCTTCAATTCGGGTGTCCGTCCTGGAATCAACGTCGGTATCTCGGTCTCCCGTGTCGGCGGCAGTGCCCAAATCAAAGCCATGAAGAAGATCGCCGGCCGCCTCCGCATCGACTTGGCACAGTATCGCGATCTCGCGGCGTTTGCCAAGTTTGGTTCGGACCTTGACCGGGCGACCCAGGCGCAACTGCTCCGCGGATCGCGCCTTGTGGAACTCCTGAAGCAGGGACAGTATGTCCCCATGCCGGTGGAGAAGCAGGTGGTAAGCATCTTTGCGGGGACAAACGGCTACCTTGACGAAATCCCGCTTGAGCAGGTACTGCGGTTCGAACAGGAACTCCTCGAGAGGATGGAGCTGAAACATCCGGACATCCTCCTCACGATGAATCGCGACGAACGCTACGAGCGCCCGTCCCGCACCTCACCGCACACCGAACGCGGT
>DAIUKN010000067.1:0-6901 GCA_036848195.1 Bacteroidota bacterium | reverse complement strand
TGCGGAGAAGAAGGATCTGGCGGGAGACACCGTCGATCAGCTCAAAAAGATTCTCCGTGAATTCACGGACGCATTCAAGGCATCGGTCCGAATGTAGCATGGCAACCCTCCGGGAAGTACGCAGGCGTATACTCGGTATCCGGCAAACGGAAAAGATCACCAAGGCCATGAAGATGGTCGCGGCAGCGAAGCTCCGTCGTGCCCAGTTGGGAATTGTAGCTGCCCGTCCCTACGCGGCCAAGATGAAGGAGTTGCTTCAGCACCTGATAGGGAATGTGACGGAGGGGATGGGTGCGCTGCTGACCGAACGAGAGATCCGCGCGGTTGCAGTGGTGGTTGTCGCGGCTGATCGGGGTCTGTGTGGCGCGTTCAATTCCAACGTGTTCAAGGCGGCGGTCGCCCATCTGCAGGCGAATTACCCGGGCTGGAACGAGCAGGGAAAGGTGAGCGTCTTCTGCGTCGGAAAGAAGAGCAGCGATTTCTTCTCGAAACGTCGGTTCAGCGTGAAAGGGAAGTACGTCGGTGTGTTCAACGCTCTGGCTTTTTCCCAGGCGGAAGCCATCACGCGCGATCTTGTGGAAGGATACCTGCGGGGGGATTTCGATCGCGTGGAGGTGATCTACAACGAATTCAAATCCATGGCACAGCAGCGGCTGATCGTGGACCGGTTCCTGCCGATTGCAGGAATGCCGGGAGTTCCAGGAGAGACACCGAAGAAGCTGATGTATGATGAATACATTTACGAGCCTTCAAAAGAACAGATCCTTGAAGCGATCGTCCCGAAGCACTTGAATTTTCAAATCTGGCGGATTCTGCTGGAATCCAACGCTGCGGAGCAGGGGGCCAGGATGGCCGCGATGGAAAATGCCACCGAAAACGCCAGCGAGTTAATCACCTCCCTTCAGCTTCAATACAACAAGGCCCGTCAGGCGTCAATCACCAAGGAGTTGCTCGAAGTGGTTGGTGGGGCCGAGGCACTCTCCAGCGCGGGGTAGGGGTTTTGTTGCATAAGTGTGTGAATTTGAGTACCTTTTCAATCCGTTCCCGCTTGCGGCAGACGTAAGCGGGATTTCCGTCATACGGGCAGGGATATGTTTGAAGAGCTGAGCAGGAAACTGGACGGGGTTCTCAAGCGGCTGCGCGGACAGGGGAGAATTTCGGAGGCCAATGTCGCGGAGACTCTCCGCGATGTCCGACGTGTGCTCCTGGACGCCGACGTTAACTACAAGGTCGCAAAGCAGTTCATTGAGGATGTCGGCAAGCGCGCTGTCGGGGTCGAGGTGCTGCAGAGCATCATGCCCGGGCAGCTGATCGTCAAGATCATCTACGATGAACTGGTGACCCTGCTCGGTTCCACGAGCACCGAGATCACTTTTGCACCGTTGCCCCCGAGCGTCATCATGGTAGCGGGGCTCCAGGGATCGGGCAAGACCACCTTTTGTGCAAAGCTTGCCCGGATGCTGAACAGTCAGGGACGTCACCCTCTTCTCGTGGCAGCGGACGTCCACCGGCCGGCGGCCGTCGATCAGCTGGTCACCCTTGGCAAGCAGATTGGGATTCCGGTCTATCAGGAACCGGGTGCCGGGGCGGTCGCAATCGCAGGGCATGCGGTGGATCATGCGCGGAAGAATGCACGCGATACGGTGATCGTGGACACTGCGGGCCGGCTGCACGTCGACGAAGAGATGATGCGGGAAGTGGAGGCCATCCGCAACGCGGTCAGCCCCCAGGAAATCCTCTTCGTTGTGGACGCCATGACGGGGCAGGACGCCGTCAATACCGCCAAGGTTTTTCACGAGCGGCTGAACTTCGACGGCGCGGTGCTGACCAAGATGGACGGGGATGCCCGCGGTGGTGCGGCGATTTCGCTGCGCGGCACAGTCGGTAAACCGATTAAATTCATCAGCACCGGCGAGAAGCTCGAAGCTCTCGAGCGTTTCCACCCCGACCGGATGGCGTCGCGCATCCTGGGAATGGGCGACATCGTCACGCTCGTGGAGAAAGCCCAGGAGCAGTTCGATGAGGAAAGCGCGGCCCGGCTGGAGCAGAAGATCCGGCGGTCGCAGTTCACGCTCGATGATTTCCTGGAGCAGCTCCAGGAGGTCAGGAAAATGGGACCGCTCAATCAGGTGCTCGGAATGCTCCCCGGCATGAACCGGATGCCGCAGGATGTGACGGTGGATGAAAAAGCAGTGGTGCGGATCGAAGCGATCATCCGTTCGATGACGCATGACGAACGGCAGAAACCCTCGCTCATCAACGGGAGCAGACGAAGACGGATCGCAACGGGGAGTGGAACGACGGTACAGGATGTCAACCGGCTCCTGAAGCAATACGAGCAGATGCAGCGGATGATGAAAACCCTCGGGAAAGGCGGCCGGGCCGCCCGCATGCTGCGAGGGTCACGAAGCCCGGCGGGCTTCTAAGAACCCCGGCAGAAACAGGAACGAAGTCATAACGGATCAGGTAAAGGAGTCGAACAGTGGCAGTACGCATACGATTGCGCCGGGTCGGGAAGAAGAAGATGCCCATGTACCACATTGTGGCGGCGGATTCTCGCGCGGCACGCGGTGGGAAATTCATCGAGGTGGTCGGGCGGTACGAGCCGCTTCAGTCCCCCCTGCTCGTCACGGCCAACGAGGAGCGCGTGATATACTGGCTCAAAAAGGGGGCGCTTCCCACCGATACGGTCCGGAGCCTCTTTCAACGGACAGGCCTTTGGCTGAAGTGGTCCATGCTCAAGCGCGGTGCCGAGGCGGCAGTCATCGCTACCGAGATGGAGAAGTGGCAGATGGCCCAGGCGGAGAGGCGGCAGCGCGATGATGTACGCAAGGCTCGCCGTCTTGCAGCGCGCCGGAAGGCGAAGAAGCCGGCTGAAGCAGAGGCCGCCCCCGCCGCAGCGCCTGCTTCCGAACCACAGGCCTGATCTCCCTCCGGGTCCGGAACGAAACCCAGACACCGCAACGGGAAAGCTGGATAGGGAATGAGCAGCAGGACCATGGGCACAACGACGCGCGAACGGCTGGCAGTCGGGAAGGTGGTGAAGGCCTTCGGGATTCGCGGCGAGATTGTTGCCCGGTGCTATACTGATGAGCCTTCCCGCTTCACGTCTCTCCGCAGCGTGCTCGTCGGAAACGAACCGGGGCAGGCACGAGAAGTCAGGATCGAACGGGTACGGACCGATGAACGCGGTGCCTGTCTGAAGCTGGCAGGTGTGGATGACCGCAATGCCGCCGAGAAGCTTGTCGGTACCCTGCTCTTCGTCGAGCATCGCCACCGGGTCAAGCTCCCCCGCGGCAAGTACTTTGTTCACGAAATCGTCGGGCTCGCCGTTCTGGATCAGGACGGCACAACCGTCGGGCGGGTGCGTGAAGTGCTTAAACTTCCCGCCCATGATGTCTACGTCATCGAGCGCCACGGGCGGGACATTATGATCCCCGCTGTTCAGGAGTTTGTTCTCGGCGTCGATTTGGAGGAGCGTGTTATGCGCGTCAGACTGATCGACGGGATGGTTGAAGAGTGATGCGCATCGACGTGGTGACGGGTTTTCCGAAGCTGCTGGAGGGGCCTCTGAACGAGAGCATCCTCCGCCGCGCGCAGGATAAGGGGCTGGCGGCGATTCTGGTGCACGATCTCCGGGAGTACACGAGCGATCGTCATAAGACGATCGATGATACGCCGTTCGGCGGCGGCGCGGGGATGATCCTGAAACCGGAGCCGGTCTTCGCGTGCATAGAATCGCTGCAGCGGGAACGACAGTACGATGAGGTGATCTACCTCACCGCCGACGGCGAACCGTACGCTCAGGCGGCGGCCAACCGCCTCTCCCTCGCAGGGAATCTAATTTTCCTCTGTGGACACTACAAAGGGATCGACGAACGTATCCGGAAATCCCTTGTGACACGGGAAATCTCGATCGGCGATTATGTCTTGACGGGTGGTGAGCTTGCAGCCCTGGTGGTGATCGATTCTCTCGTGCGGCTGCTGCCGGGCGTGCTGAACGACGGGGGGTCGCTGCTGGACGATTCGTTCCAGGATGGACTGCTCGGATCACCGCAGTACACGCGTCCCGCGGAGTTTAGGGGTATGAAGGTTCCCGACGTACTGCTCTCAGGCAACCACGCCCAGATAGCCGCCTGGCGGGCGGAGCAACAGCGGCAGCGGACGATGGAACGCCGCAAGGATTTGTTGGAACATTCGTAATCATTCTCGCACTGGAGTAGACTCATGGACAAGTTAAAACTTGTAGAGGCAACGCAGTTGAAGACCGGGATTCCGGACTTCGCACCCGGCGATACGGTCAACGTGCATGTGCGCGTGATCGAAGGGGACAAAGAACGCATCCAGCAGTTCCAGGGCATGGTGATCGGCCGGCACGGCGCGGGCATGAATGCCACCTTTACCGTCCGCAAGATCTCTGACGGTGTCGGTGTGGAACGCATTTTTCCGCTCCATTCTCCGCGGCTCGCAAAGATCGAACGGATCAAGGAGGGAAATGTCCGTCGCGCGAAGCTGTACTATATGCGTGATCTCGCGGGTAAGGCCATCCGCCAGAAGACAAACGCCTGACACCGGCGTCCTTCTGTTTCATGGCGTCCCCTGACGGGGAGGGTTAAGGGAGACGGAAAAGGCCTGTCTCCCTTTTCTTTTCCAGCCGCGCGCCAGATGGGCGACGCTTCAAATCCGGCGATCCACTTTTCCCGTGCCATGGTCCCGAAGAAGAATATCGGCATCTCAGCCCACCTGTACTGCGAGCCGCTCCGCGGCAGCGGAGCGGCGGGATCATCATTTGCCTGGAGTGTCAGCCCCGCCGCACGGAATGCGATCGGACTGAAAGAAAGACAGCTCGATGCGGCGTTCCTGACACCGATCGGCTATGCCCGTGAGAGCTCACTGTACTCTATCGTCCCGCGCATCGCTGTCGCATCCGCGGGCGCGGATGCTACGATTACCCTGCACGTCCGCGAGGGACTCCAAAACGTCGGCACCATCGCGGTGGATCCCTCCTCCTCGTCGGAAATCGTGCTGACAAAAATCGTCCTCGCGGAGTGCTTCGACCTATCACCAAAGATTGTTCCCTTCAGCGGCGGTCTGGAAGAGGCTCTGGCAAAGGCTGATGCTGCGCTGCTCGTGGGCGATCCCTCGCTCCAGGTCCAGGAAGACCATGAAAGCGCCCTCGACCTGGTGGAGGAGTGGAACGAGATGACCGGCCTCCCGTATGTTCACGGGTTCTGGTGCGGACGGGAGCATGCCCTCACGATGGAGGAGATCCGCCTCCTGCAGCAAGCATGCACCGAAGGGCTGGGTGACCTCGACGGAATCTCTTCGCGGGCTTCACTCGCTCACAAACTCGACGGATACTCTCCTGCCGCCATCCGTGACTACCTGGACGGCCTCACATTCGCTTTCACCGGAGAAGAGGAGGAAGCTGTGCGCGAGTTCAACCGCTATGCCTACTATCACGCCGTCCTTCCCGACATTCCCGAGCTCCAGTTTTACGGATCCCCCGCTGCCGGCTGATTGAATCTTTTGGAAAAGATGGCTAGATTGACGCTGAGCGTCAACCCTCCCTTGCCATGCTGAAATCTCTTACCATACGCAATTACGCGCTCATCGATGAGCTTCACGCCGAGCTCTCGAACGGGCTGGTAATTCTGACGGGGGAAACCGGCGCCGGCAAATCGATCATCATCGACGCTCTCGGACTCATTCTTGGCGAGCGCACCGGATCCGACGTGGTGCGGTCTGGGGCGGACAAGGCGGTGGTGGAGGGGGTATTCCAGATCGCAGGCAACAGAAAGGTGAAAGACCTCCTCGAGCACAACGCCATCGAGGTGACCGAGGAACTCATTGTCCGCCGCGAGGTCTCCGCGAAGGGACAGAGTCGGTGCTTTGCCAACGATACTCCGGTAACGCTTGCACTGCAGAAACAGATCGGCGAGTTGCTGGTGGACCTTCACGGCCAGCACGAACACCAGTCGCTTCTGCGGACCGAAACGCACGGCGCAATGGTGGACGATTTCGGAGGGCTGGACGGGATGGTGGGGGAATTCCAGGCGGCATTGGGACATTTCAAGGAGCTGCTGGGCCGGCTCGAAGAACTCCGGACGCGCGAGCAACAGTTGCGAGAGAAGAGAGAGTTCTACGCTTTCCAGATTCAGGAGATCGATACCGTCGCCCCGCGGAGCGGTGAGGAGGAAGATCTTGAGGCGGAGCTTAGAATCCTCGAGAATTCGGAGAAACTGTTCGGGGTTACCGGCAAGCTGTATGAACTTCTGTACGAGGGCGAACAATCCGTCCACGATCTTCTGGTTGTTGCCCGGAACCACCTGCTGGACCTCGGGGAGATCGACCGCCAATTTGCGGCTGCTGCGGCGGAGTGTATGTCGGCGGAGGCCATCGTCAAGGAGCTTGCAAAGTTCATCCAGGGCTACAACGCAAGGGTAGAGTTCACCCCCGAGCGGCTGGAGGAACTCCGAGAACGGCTGGGCCGCCTCGCCCATCTGAAAAAGAAATACGGCGGCTCCCTTGAAGCGGTGCTGGGACACCGGGAGGTGATAGGGAGGGAATCGGCACTGGCGGACAACTTCGATGAAGTGCTGGCCCGGCTCGCTGTGGATGTGGAGTCGGCCCGGGCCGGATGCGGAGTCCTTGCGCAGCGACTTTCAACCAAGAGACACGAAACCGCCAAGAAGATCGACCGGGCCATCATCGGGGAGCTGCAGAAACTCGGCATACAGCACGCAAAGTTCACGACCCGCATTGTCCAGGCCGATGCCGACCCCGGCATCCCGGCTGTGCGATCAGGCCGGAGAACCGTGAGCCTGAATGCCAGGGGGTTTGACGCTGTGGAGTTTTTCCTCTCCACAAACCTTGGGGAGGAAGAGCGCCCGCTCGCAAA
>DAIUKN010000066.1:0-9675 GCA_036848195.1 Bacteroidota bacterium | reverse complement strand
ACGGGGGAGAAGCGGGTTCACTCCGGCATGCCACAAAAAGAATTGTCAGACCGAACAGAAAAATGGGACGCATCATCTCCAGGGGACGGTATCGGTTGCTGGAATGCAAGATTTGACATTACCAGCGCATGTGTGTATATTTTCACCTCTCTGAAATTCGTCCACTTTTTGATACACGGAGCAGGATGCCCAGCACGTCAGATTTCAGGCCAGGCCTGGTAATCAAGTACAATAATGAACTCTGGACCGTTGTCGAGTTTCAACATGTGAATCCGGGCAATTGGCGCGCTTTCGTCCGGACTCGCTTAAAAAACCTGAAGAGCGGGAAAGTCATTGAGAACCGGTTCCGTGCGGGCGAGGCGATTGACATCATCAGGATTGAGCGGAAAGAGTTCCAGTTTTTGTACAGGGACGGATCCGCGTACGTCTTCATGGACAAGGACTCCTATGAGCAGCTTTCGATTCAGGAGGAGACGGTTGGTGATGGCGCGAAATTTCTGAAAGACGGAGAATCCGTCGATATCCTCTTCAACGGGAACGACATCACAGGTTTGGAACTCCCCATTACCGTGGAATTGAAAGTGTTGGAAACCGTCCCCGGCGTAAAAGGTGACAGTGCCAACCCGGGGACGAAGCCTGCAAGGGTGGAGACGGGTGCCACTGTGAACGTGCCGTTGTTCATCAATGAGGGCGATTTCGTAAAGATCGACACCCGGACGGGGGGGTACATCGAACGGGTGAAGGGCTAGCCTCTCAGCTGGTGATCCTGACAAACCGTGGAGACCACATGGACCTGAACTACATCAAGAAGCTGATCAAGCTCGTCTCCGAAAGCGGTGTCGACGAGGTTGAGATCGAGGAAGAGGGGAAGAGAGTCAGGATCGTGAAGCATCACTCCAGCCCGGCTCCCGCCGGACCGTTCCCAGCTGGCATTCCAGCGCTTGAAGTCCCTGTCCAATCACCTGTCTCGTCTCCCGCTGCACCGCCGTCACCACCCCCCGTCGTTGAGAAGAAGTACCATGAGATCAAGTCGCCGATCGTCGGCACCTACTACCGTGCGCCGGCCCCGGATGCTGCGCCGTTTGTTCAGGTCGGCTCGGGAATCCAACCGGGAACAGTCCTCTGTATCGTGGAAGCGATGAAGCTGATGAACGAGATTGAGGCTGACGTGGCGGGTACGATCGTCAAGATCATGGCCGATAACGGCCAGCCCGTCGAGTATGACCAGACGCTGTTTCTGGTTGAGCCGGCGTAGGCGTCGACACAGAATTTCCGGAGACCACGGGTGTTCAACAAAGTCCTGATCGCCAACCGGGGTGAAATAGCCCTCCGCATCATCCGCGTGTGCAAGCAGTTCGGGATCAAAACCGTGGCCGTGTACTCCCAGGCCGACCGTGATTCGCTTCACGTGCGTTTCGCCGATGAGGCCGTTTGCATTGGTCCGCCTCCGAGCCGTGAGAGCTACCTGAAGATTCCCCGTATCATTGCCGCAGCGGAGATCACGAACGCCGATGCCATCCATCCCGGGTACGGTTTCCTCGCTGAGAATGCCAGTTTCGCTGAGATCTGCACGACGTCCGGGATGAAATTCATCGGACCCTCCCCGGAGATGATCAGTGCAATGGGGGACAAGGCGCTTGCGAAAGACACGATGCGGAAGGCGGGTGTCCCGGTTGTGCCGGGCAGTGAAGGAGTGGTCAAGCAGGTGGACGTTGCCCTGGAGATTGCCAAGACCATCGGTTATCCGGTCATCATCAAGGCTGTGGCGGGGGGAGGGGGAAGGGGGATGCGCATCGTGCGGGAGGAATCGGAGATGGAAAACCAGTTCAAGACCGCACAGCACGAAGCGGATCAGGGCTTTAACAATCCGGACGTGTACATTGAGAAATTCCTCGAACAACCCCGGCACATCGAGATCCAGGTCTTCGGTGACCAGCACGGCAATGTGATCCATTTTGGCGAACGCGATTGTTCGGTCCAGCGCCGGCACCAGAAGCTCGTGGAGGAATCTCCTTCGCCGATCGTCGATGAGGCACTGCGAAAGAAGATGGGCGATGCTGCCGTGAAGGGATGCAAAGCTGTCAACTACGAGAATGCAGGGACGATCGAATTCCTCGTCGACAAAGAGAGGAATTTCTATTTCATGGAGATGAACACCCGTATCCAGGTTGAACATCCCGTGACCGAACAGGTGACCGGCCATGACCTCGTGAAGCTGCAGCTGCAGGTGGCGGCGGGCGAGAGGTTGCCCAAGAAGAAGATACATCCCCGCGGGCATGCGATCGAATGTCGGATCAATGCGGAGGATCCGGCGAACGGTTTCCGGCCCTCGCCCGGAACGATCACAGACTTTCACATGCCCGGGGGATTCGGCGTACGTGTCGACACGCATGTGTACGCAGGGTACACCGTACCTCCGTATTATGATTCGCTGATTGCGAAATTGATTGTTTTCGCGCAATCACGGGAGGGGGCCATAAGCAAGATGGCCTCAGCACTTGACGAGTTCGTCGTACAGGGGATCAAGACCACCATCCCCTTCCAGTCTCAGGTAATGCAGAACGAGAAGTTCCGGAGCGGCAAATTCGATACGAGCTTTCTTGAGACATTCCAGTTTGAACTCGAGAGGGCGTAATCCGTTACCGTACCATTGAACCAGACAGTGAACCGAAAGGGGATGAATTATGAATTTTCCGGAAAACCTCAAATACACGAAAGATCACGAGTGGATACTCGTGAGCGGCGGGATCGGCGCTGTTGGGATCACGGATCATGCACAGGGTGAGCTTGGAGATGTCGTGTTCGTCGAGCTTCCGGCGGTTGGAAAGTCCCTGAAACAACACGATTCCTTTGGGACTATCGAGGCTGTAAAGGCTGTATCAGACCTCTACTCTCCGGTTACGGGGTCGATCGTGGAGGTGAATCAAGAGCTTGCCGCCAATCCGGAACTGGTGAACAAAGACCCGTACGGGAAGGGATGGATGGTGAAGATCAAGCTGACCGACGCCGGAGAAACCTCCGGATTGCTTGATTCCGCGGCATATAAAGCATTGATCGGCAAATAGTTACATCCGGCATTGCAATAATCTTTCTAGGGAGACCCGCCAGCGAAATCGCTGGCGGTTTTTTTTGCCACGGGGGATCTGTCACCCTTTTGTGCCTACGCCTTGCCAAGGTCAACATCATTCTCTATCGGCGGGCATGAGCAGACCAAGTTTCTGTCCCCGTAGGGGTTGTTAATGCGCCCCACTGCAGGCCAGAACTTCCGTTCGCGGGTCCAGGCTGAGGGGAAGGCGGCTTTTTCCCGGCTATAGGGTGCAGACCACTGATCGGCCGCAACGGCCGCAGCGGTGTGAGGAGCGTTCTTCAGCACGTTGTTCTGTCTCTCTGCTTTTCCTTCCTCGATCTCCCGTATTTCCGCACGGATGGAAATCAAGGCTTCGCAGAAGCGGTCAAGTTCTTCCTTTGATTCGCTTTCTGTTGGTTCGATCATCAGCGTACCGGCCACTGGGAACGACACGGTTGGGGCATGGAAACCATAGTCCATCAGCCGTTTGGCGACATCCTCAGCCTCCACTCCGGCCGTCTGTTTGAACCCGCGCAGGTCGATGATGAATTCATGTGCCACACGTCCTGTCGTTCCGCGGTAGAGGATAGGATAGTGACCACGCAGACGTTCGGCCATGTAATTGGCATTGAGAATGGCCATGATGGTGGCAGCGGTCAGCCCTTCACCTCCCATCAACTTCATGTAGACCCACGAAATGATGACGATGTTGGCGCTTCCCCAGGGAGCCGCCGAGACGGGTCCGATCGGCGATTCGCCCCCCGTCTTGATGACTGGATGTCCCGGGAGGAAAGGAGCGAGGTGCGAGGCCACGGCAATCGGGCCCATGCCGGGTCCGCCGCCCCCGTGCGGTATGCAAAACGTTTTGTGCAGATTGATATGGCACACATCAGCCCCCAGCTCCGCCGGCCGGCAGAGCCCGACCTGGGCGTTCATATTCGCGCCATCCATGTACACCTGGCCGCCGTTCGCGTGGATGATGGCGCTGATCTCCTTGATGGATTCCTCAAAGACTCCATGCGTAGAAGGGTAGGTCACCATCAATGCCGAGAGTCGGTCGCGGTGGTATGCCGCTTTCGCTTTCAGGTCGCCGACGTCAATGTTCCCCCGGTCGTCGCACTGAACGATCACCACTTCCATCCCGGCCATGACTGCGCTGGCAGGATTGGTCCCGTGCGCCGAAGAGGGTATGAGGCAAACGACGCGGTGGCTTTCTCCCCGGCTCTCCTGAAATGCGCGGATGACCAGAAGTCCGGTGTACTCTCCCTGTGCGCCGGCATTCGGCTGGAGGGAGACGCCCGTGAACCCGGTAATTTCCTTCAGCATCGCGGACAGGTCGTGAAAAATCTCCTGATAGCCGGCGGTCTGATTCACGGGAGCGAAGGGGTGCAGGCCGCTGAACTCGGGCCATGAGATCGGAATCATCTCGGTCGTGGCGTTCAGCTTCATGGTGCAGGAGCCGAGCGGGATCATACTGACATTGAGAGCGAGGTCCCTTGCCTCCAGGGAATGGATGTAGCGAAGCATCTCGGTCTCGGAATGGTACCGATGAAACACAGGATGCTGGAGAAAAGCGGTTTGTCTCTTCATCGCTCCCCGGTAGCCTGGGTCGATTTTGGCGACGAGCGTTTCGAGCGTGGCCGTAGACGGCGCGTGTTGAGCGAATATGCCAAGGAGCGACGTGACCTCCTCGACCGTTGAGGCCTCGTCGAGGGAGACTCCCAGTGACTGGTCCTGGAATTTTCTGAAGTTAAACCGGTGTTTCTCCGCCGCTGAGAGTATAGCGGGGAGCGAGCCCGTTAAAGGCCTGATGCGGACGGAATCAAAGAATTCCTCGTGCTCAACCACATGTCCGAGGTCCCGAAGACCATGCGCGAACAGTTGCGTAAGACCATGAATCCGCTCCGCAATTCTCTTCAAGCCATCGGGTCCGTGGTACACAGCGTACATCCCGGCCATAACGGCAAGAAGCACCTGCGCGGTGCAGATGTTGGAGGTGGCCTTTTCCCGGCGGATGTGCTGTTCGCGGGTTTGGAGGGCCATACGCAGAGCGCGTTTGCCATGAGTGTCGATGGAAACGCCGATGATCCTTCCTGGCATGTATCGTTTGTGTTGGTCGTGCGTGGCGAAGAATCCTGCATGCGGGCCGCCATAGCCGAGGGGGACGCCGAACCGTTGGGAGTTTCCAACGACCGCATCGGCGCCAAACTCGCCGGGAGGTGTCAGGAGTGTCAGGCTCAGCAGATCCGCCGCCACGGCCACGAGTGTTCCGGCAGAATGGGCCCGCTCGCAGACGGGGCGGTAATCAAGGACTTCCCCATCGCTTGTCGGATACTGAAGCAAGGCACCGAAAACATCGTCGGTGAACCTGAATGTCCGGTGGTCCCCGATTCGAATGCTGATGCGAAGGACGCGGGCGCGGGTCTGGAGGACGCCAATCGTTTGCGGGTGGCAGGCATCGGATACGAAGAAAGCTCCTCCCGGGGGATGCCCTTTCGCGGCGTAGAACATGCTCATTGCCTCGGCCGCCGCGGTTGCTTCATCAAGGAGCGAAGCATTGGCAATCTCCATGCCGGTCAGGTCGATGATCATGGTCTGGTAATTCAGCAGAGCTTCGAGGCGCCCCTGGGAAATCTCGGCCTGATAGGGCGTGTAGGCGGTATACCAGCCGGGATTTTCAAGAATATTCCGGAGGATAACGGCCGGCGTCACTGTTTCGGCGTATCCCATTCCGATGAGGGAACGATGCAGCTGGTTCTTAGCGGCGATACACCTGAGGTTCTTGAGGAGTATCTGCTCCTCCGGGGCCGGGTCCATCACGAGACCTCGCGATGTCCGGATTGACGCCGGGATCACGGACGACACAAATGACTCCAACGACTCGGCGCCGACAACCTTCAACATCTGAGCTACGGCATGCTGGTCGGGGCCGATATGCCGGCGGACAAACGAATGTGCGCTCTGAAATTCAAAAGACATGAGATCCGACTCCTCGGGGATATTTCCTCAATTTACAAAAAGCCGGCTTCTTTATCAAAGAAGACGGCTAGCGGTTCTCGAAAAGGTCGGGCTGGACGAGGCCCGCATTCCGGAATCCATCGACAGAGAGACCGCACAAGCGATTCTGAAGATGGTATTTTGCGGCGTGGAGGTCAAAGAGAGACTGGATTGTTCTTGCGAGTTCTCCTTCTCCAGACATACGAGTGCCGAATCGGGAATCGCTCGTCCTGCCGTGCCGGGTTTCACCGATCCTGCTGCGTATTCTCCTTACCCTCTCGGGGAATTCTCGCTGCAACCAGTCGAAGAAGAGCAGCTCAACAGGGCCGGGGAGGCGCACGAGAGTGTACCCTGCGCTCGTGGCTCCGCGATCAGCTGCCGCTTTAAGGATCGCGGGAATCTCCCGGTCGGTCAACCCTGGAATGATCGGGGCGGCATTCACACCGACAGGGATTCCGCTGGAAGCAAGATGCTCAAGTGCTTCGAGTCGCCTGGAAGGGGTTGTCGTCCGGGGTTCCATCCGGCGAATGAGATCCGGATCCAGGCTTGTTATCGATATCATCACATGGACAATGTTCAGCGAAGCCATTTCCTGCAGGATGTCGGTGTCCCGAACAACGAGCGCGTTCTTTGTGACGATGCTGATCGGGTTACGGAATCGGAGGAAGACCTCGAGACAGCGACGGGTAAGCTGCAACTGTCGTTCCACTGGCTGATAACAATCGGTGTTTCCGGACAACGCAACCGTCTGAGGGACCCACGACCGTTTGCGAAGCGCATCATCGAGGAGGCGGGGGGCGTCCATCTTCACCATGATCTTCGATTCAAAATCCAGCCCGGCGGAGAAGCCGAGGTATTCGTGTGAGGGACGTGCGTAGCAGTAGATGCATCCGTGTTCGCAACCGCGGTACGGATTGAGGCTGAAGGTGAAGGGGATGTCAGGACTGTCATTCTTCGACAGGATCGAGCGGGAGGAGTCTCGAAAATAGGTCGTGTACAGGGGGGCGGGCTCTTCACCCGGCGGGAAATCAATGTCGAGGGGTTCGAGATGATGCCGTTGGAAACGGTTCGGAGTGTTCCGCCCGGCACCCCGTCCTCTGGCTCCCGGGGTTGTTCTATCCTGCGCCGTAAAAGTTTCCCTTTCCCATCGGATAGGCACCGAGCAAGCGATACTGCGTCACCATCTCCTGGAGATGTTCGAGAGCCCGGGAGACATTGGGATCCCGGGGACTTCCCTCGAGGTCGATGTAGAAGAGGTACTCGAAAGGGGAGCGTGGATCCGGCCGTGATTCAATTTTCAGCAGGTCGATATCGCGCAGCGCGAAGACTCCCAGAACCCTGAAAAGAATGCCTACCTGATTTGTCCTCGGTGTGAAGGCAATGCTGCATTTGGTGCGCCCGCCCGCACGCTGACGCCGCAGAGTGCGTCCGATCACGAGAAAGCGGGTGAAGTTGTTCGGCCGGTTCTCCAGGTTCCGTTTCATGATCTTCAGTCCGTACAGTTTCGCCGCGAACGCACTGGCGATAGCGGCCGTGTCGGTGGAACCGCTCTCGGCAATCGATTGAGCGGCCCCGGCGGTATCGAAATAGGGGACCGCATTGAGCAGCCGGTGCCTTCGGAAAAATTCGCTGCACTGTGCGAGGGCCTGGGGATGTGAACGGACGGACCGGATGGTCTTGAGAGTGGCCCTCGGATGGGCCATCAGCACATGTTCGATCCGGAGATGCAACTCACCCACGATGTGGACGGGATGCGTGAGCAGGAGATCGTAGTTCTGGTGTATGCTTCCGGCAAGGGAGTTCTCGATGGGTATGACCCCGTAGGAGGCCCCATGCTTCTCCACTGCTGTAAAGACCTCTTCAAAGGATTCGCGGGGGATTGTCGAGCATCGGGATCCGAAGAATTTCCGAGCCGCGACATCGCTATACGCTCCCTGAACGCCCTGAAAAGCTATCCGTAGCATGGTGTGATAATCCCTGCTAATTGACTTCCTGTCGGTTCATCACAATTAACGGCCTAAGGGGCACTGTTGCAAGGCTGGCGGGTCTGGTTCTCGTATTTTCCCAAAGATAGGAAATTTCATTTCCCGTGAAGTGGAAATTCGCCAATCCAAAGTTTAAACTCAGATCAGCGGCAGGCACGCTATTTGAGCTTTCCGTATTATAGAGAGGTCTGTTTGACGGCAAACACCAAACCCAGGAGATGCATCGTGGCAAAGACCCAAAGAGATCTGACAAAGAAGAGTATGAAGGGCGGGGATTTCCTCTCTGTCGAGGATTTCACTGCCGAGGAGATCAGGTCGGTTTTCTCCGTGGCCGCCCGGATGAAGGCCCATCCCAAGAGGTTTCGCTCCGCGCTCGAGGGGAAGTTCATGGCGTTGATTTTCGAGAAGCCCTCGCTCCGGACAAGGACGACCTTCACGGTTGGGATCAGCCAGCTCGGTGGCGATTCAATTCTGCTGACGCCGGCCGACATCAATCTCGGAAAGCGCGAATCTGTTTTTGACGTGGCGAAGAACCTCGAGCGGATGGTCGACGGGATCATGATCCGGACGTTCGGGCACGACATCTGTACGGCTCTTGCCGGGCATGCGTCGATTCCTGTCATCAACGGGTTGACCGACCTTGAGCATCCGTGTCAGGCTCTCGCCGATTTCTTCACGATCATCGAACACAAGAAGTCGCTGAGGAGGCTGAAGCTGAGTTATATCGGTGATGGGAACAACGTCGCTCACTCGCTCATGCTGGCGGCAGGGACTCTTGGCGCGACCTTCTTCGTGGCAACGCCCGAAGGCTACCAACCGGACCCCGCGGTGATGCAGCGTGCTGAGGCGCTCGCACGGCAATCGGGTGGCAGCGTGGTGTGGACCGGGGACCCTGCTGAGGCGGCACGTGACGCGGACATGATCTACACGGACACCTGGGCGAGCATGGGGCAGGAGGCGGAAGCCGAGGCGCGGCGCGCGATCTTCGCGCCGTACCAGGTGAACGGCGCGCTCTTTTCTCACGCGAAACCCGACGCCCTCTTTATGCACTGTCTCCCGGCGCATCGAGGGGAAGAGGTGACCGATGAGGTGATCGACTCGCGCAACTCCGTCGTGTTCGATGAGGCAGAGAACCGTCTGCACGTGCAGAAGGCGATCATGTTCGCGCTGCTACGGGCCTGACCCGTCCTGCGAGAGTCCCGGGGAGGATGATTGGAGAAACTCGTACTGGTGGCAGTTGGCGGCAACGCGCTGATCCGTGCGGGGCAGAAGGGGACCGCGCAGGAGCAGTTCGAGAACGCGGTCGAGACTGCCAAGGCCGTGGTTAGGCTGATCAAGGCCGGTCACCGCGTTGTGTTGACGCACGGCAACGGCCCGCAGGTGGGTGCGATGCTGACGCGTTCGGAGCTCGCGGCCGCCCATGCCTACCGCCTTCCGCTGGATTGCAGCGTGGCAGCCACACAGGGCGAAATCGGGTACGTACTGCAGTACGCGATGTGGCAGGCAATGCAGGCCGAGGGGTTGAACACGCCGGTGGTGTCCCTGATCACTCAGGTCCTTGTGGACAGCAAGGACCCCGCTTTCCAGAATCCGACGAAGCCGATCGGTCCGTTCTATACACGGGAT
>DAIUKN010000065.1:0-9677 GCA_036848195.1 Bacteroidota bacterium | reverse complement strand
AGTCCGCCGGAGTCCGCGACGTGCTGACCAAGTCGCTCGGCTCCTCCAACCCGCACAACGCGGTCAAGGCGACAATGGTTGCGTTGCAGAGTCTCGTCGATGCCAAGTCCGTCGCAAGCCGGCGCGGGCTGAGCCTTGCGGAGCTGTTCGGAACACCACAGACGACCACCAACTGAATCAGGCGTTGACGCATGGCAAAGAAACTGAAGATCACCCAGGTGCGAAGCATCATTGAGCGGATTGAGCCGCAGAAGCGGACCATCAAGGCCCTTGGCCTCGGCCGTCCCGGCTACTCCGTCGTGAAGACCGATACGCCGCAGATTCGCGGGATGATCCGCAAGGTCATCCATCTGGTTAAAGTTGAAGAAGAGAAGTAATCAGGCACCTGCACTTCCGGAAAAGGGTACGTATGGCAAAGGATATTTTGAGCAATCTGGCTCCGGCACCGGGCTCCCGCAAGAAGCGGAAGCGCATTGGCCGCGGTCAGGGGTCGGGTCACGGTAAGACGGCCACGCGGGGCCACAAGGGTGCCGGTTCGCGTTCGGGGACGGGTTACCCCGCCTGGTTCGAAGGTGGACAGATGCCGCTGGTCCGGCGGGTGCCGAAGCGCGGTTTTCACAGCCCCTTCAGGACTGAGTACCAGATCGTCAATCTGGAAACGCTCGAGAAACTCGCTGCGAACGGCAAGGTTCAGAACGGCGTCGTTAACCCGGAGGTTCTTGCCAAGCTGGGCGTCGTCCAGAAGGCGGATGTCCTCGTGAAGGTTCTCGGGAACGGGACGCTCAACGTGAAGCTCGACGTACAAGCCCATGCCTTCAGCAAGTCGGCGGTCGAAAAGATCCAGTCGGCCGGCGGGAAGGTTCAAACGATCAGCTCAACTGCAAAAGAATAATGGTCAAGTTCGGCGAGAGTTTTCGCAACATCTTCAAGATCCAGGAGCTCCGGACGCGGCTGCTGTACACCGCGGCGATTCTGATCGTTGTTCGCATCGGGGCGCATATCACGCTTCCCGGTGTCGACGCCGTGCTCTTGGCGAAGGCGGAAGCGAGCCAGGCGGCGAACACGCTGTTCGGACTCTACGATCTCTTTGTCGGCGGTGCGTTCAAGAACGCCGCGATCTTCGCCCTGGGCATCATGCCGTATATCAGCTCCTCTATTATCCTGCAGTTGCTCGGCGCCGTGGTCCCCTACTTCCAGAAGCTGTCGAAGGAGGGGGAGGAGGGGCGGAAGAAGCTAACTCAGCTTACGCGATATGGAACGGTCGTTGTCTCAGCGCTCCAGGGATGGGGCGTCAGCGTACGCCTTTCGAGCCTACAGCTCGAAGGAATGCCGATTGTCCCGGCGGAGGTTTCGGGGTTCGCGTTCACGGTCAGCACGGTGATTTTCCTGACAGCAGGGACGATGTTCATGATGTGGCTCGGCGAGCAGATCACCGAGCGGGGGATCGGGAACGGCATTTCGCTGATCATTTTCATCGGGATTATCGCGCGCTTCCCTCACTCGATCGTTGAACAGTTCCTTGTCAGCCAGAACCTGATCATCGGTCTGCTCATTCTCGCGGTCATGGTGGCGATCATCGCCGGCGTGGTGCTGGTGACGCAGGGCACGAGGCGCATCCCCGTGCAATACGCCAAGAGAGTCGTCGGCCGAAAGGTGTACGGCGGCGTGACCCAGTACATCCCGCTGCGGGTAAACACGGCGGGCGTTATGCCGATCATCTTCGCGCAGTCGATCATGTTCATCCCGCAGACGATCCTGACGTTCTTTCCGGAAAGCGAGTTCATGCAGACGATCTCGGGCTATTTCGCGTACACATCGTTCACCTACGCATTTTTTTACGGTTTGATGATCGTGTTCTTCACCTACTTCTACACCGCCATCGCCTTCAATCCGAAGGATGTGTCGGAGAACATGCAGAAGCAGGGCGGGTTCATTCCCGGCATCCGTCCGGGCAAGCATACGGCGGATTTCATCGACAATATTCTGACGAAGATCACGCTGCCCGGTTCGATCTTCCTGGCGGTCATCGCGATTCTCCCGGCATTTGTCTCGCGGTTCGGCGTCACGCCGAGTTTCTCCCAGTTCTTCGGCGGCACGAGCCTGCTGATCATGGTCGGTGTCGCCCTGGACACGCTGCAGCAGGTCGAGTCGCACCTGCTCATGCGGCATTATGACGGATTCATGAAATCGGGCAAGCTGAAAGGCCGGTTGCGGTAGCTCTGGCATGAAAAGGGTCCCGGTCAAATCGGAGCGCGAGATCCAGCTGATGAAGGAGAGCGGACGGATTGTCGCGGAGGTGCTGGCGCTCGTCGGGGAGCGGATTCGCCCGGGGGCTTCAACCATCGAGCTTGACGCGTTCGCGGAAGAGTACATCCGGTTGCAGGGTGGTGAGCCGGCGTTCAAGGGGTACGGGCACGACAAGAACAATTTGTTTCCGGGGACGCTCTGTATCTCGATTGATGACGAGGTTGTTCACGGAATACCCGACGGCCGGACGCTGGAAGAGGGGCAGATCGTATCGATCGATGTCGGCGTGAAGAAGGGGGGCTATTTTGGTGATGGCGCCACTACCTTCCCCGTCGGCAAGACGGCGGATGAGAAACAGAGGTTGATGAGGGTGACGGAGGAGTCGCTGTACAGGGGGATCGAGGCGGCGTGTGCGGGGAATCATCTGCACGATGTTTCGGCTGCGGTTCAGGGGCACGTCGAGGGCGCCGGGTTTTCGGTCGTGCGTGATCTCTGCGGTCACGGGATAGGCCGGCAGCTGCACGAGGAGCCCTCGATCCCGAACTATGGCGCGAGAGGAACGGGGATCATCCTTCAGGAAGGCATGGTCCTTGCGGTTGAGCCGATGGTCAATGCCGGTTCGCACCGCGTGCACGTCGAGACCGACGGCTGGACGGTGAAGACGTCGGACGGGAAGCCGTCGGCGCATTTCGAGCATACGATCGTCGTACGAAAAGGAAAGGCAGAAATCCTAACCCGGTATGGCAAAGCAGGGTCCCATTAAGGTTGATGGTGTCATCACCGAAACGTTGCCGAACGCGATGTTTAAGGTTAGTCTGGACAACGGACACAACATCCTCGCGCACATTTCGGGGAAGATGCGGATGAACTTCATCAAAATCCTCGTCGGCGACAAGGTGACGGTTGAGCTTTCGCCGTACGACCTGACCAAGGGCCGGATCACGTACAGGTACAAATAGCGAAGAACGGAGAGACACGTCCATGAAAGTCCGGTCGTCAGTCAAGAAGATGTGCATCAATTGCAAGATCATCAGGCGCAAGGGAGTGGTCCGGGTGATCTGTAAAAATCCAAAACACAAACAGCGTCAGGGATAAACCAGGAGGAGTCGGGTTGGCTCGTATAGCTGGCATCGATCTACCCAAGAAGAAGCGCGCGGAAGTCGGCCTCACGTATCTCTTCGGGATTGGCAGGACATCGGCGCGGAGCATCCTGCAGAAGGCGGGTGTGGATTTTAACAAGAAGGTTGGCGACCTCAACGATGACGAGGTGGCCAAGATTCGCGGCATCATCACGTCGGAATACAAAGTTGAGGGTGCCCTTCGCAGCGAGACGCAGATGAACATCAAGCGGTTGATGGACATCGGCTGCTATCGCGGGATCCGTCATCGCAAGGGCCTGCCCGCGCGCGGCCAGCGGACGCGCACGAACGCGCGCACGCGGAAGGGTCGCAGGAAGACCGTCGCCGGCAAGAAGAAAGTGGCGGCGAAGACCTAGTGGGTCTGCAGCGGAATGATTGTGCGGTTCCCGATGATTCCGTTCAGAAGCAACCGGGCGTCTTGTGTTGTCTGACGATCTCGTTGGGGGCACCCGGATCGCGCGTTCCATAGTCATTGGTCATTCAGGAGGGTATCGTGGCAAAAACCACCCCGCAGAGCGGGACGCCGGGATCACAGGATCAGGCGAAGAAGAAAAAGAAGATTCAGGTTGACGTCAGCGGGAAGGTGTTCGTGAAGGCCACCTTCAACAACGTGATCGTCACGATCACCGACGTGTACGGCAACGTGATCAGCTGGTCGTCGGCCGGGAAAAACGGCTTCAAGGGGTCGCGCAAGAACACGCCGTTCGCGGCGCAGGTGTCGGCAGAAGCCGCGGCGAAAGCTGCGCATGCTCTGGGCCTGCGCAAGGTGGAGGTTTTTGTGAAGGGGCCGGGTTCCGGCCGGGAAGCCGCGATCAGGGCGCTCCAGGTTTCTGGACTCGAGATTTCGAGCATACGGGACGTCACGCCGATTCCGCACAACGGTTGCCGTCCGCCAAAGAGACGCAGAGTGTAAGAACCCGTGCCACACCAACTCCGTCATCATAGACCAAACGTGTCACAGTGCGCGTCCCAACGAAGAACGGTATGCAAAGATTTCGTTGGAACGGCGCCAGCATCCGTCCATCGTTAGACTGAGCAGGAAGGAAGTTCATGGCAAGATACACAGATTCGAGCTGTCGACTGTGCCGGCGAGAACGGCAGAAGCTGTTCCTGAAAGGGACCAAGTGCTTTACGGAAAAGTGCCCCGTCGAGCGCAGGGCGTTCCCTCCGGGTCAGCACGGCCAGTCGCGCCGGACGAAAATCTCGGAGTACGGCGTGCAGCTCCGCGAGAAACAGAAAGTGCGCCGGATGTACGGACTGATGGAAACACAGTTCCGGAACTATTTCGAGAAGGCGCTGAAACAGACCGGCCGCACGGGCGAAACCCTCGTGAAGATGCTGGAACGGAGGCTCGATAACGTCGTCTACCGGCTCGGGCTTGCACCGTCTCGCAAGGCCGCGCGCCAGCTCGTGACGCACGGTCATTTTCTGGTGAACAACAAACCCGTGGATATCCCCTCGTACCTGCTCAAAGCCGGCGACACGATCCAGGTGCGGGACAAGAGCAAAAAACTGGAAATCCTTCACGCGTCGATGAAGCGGATGAAAGATACCGCCATGCTCCCGTGGTTGAGCCTGGACAAGGCCGCCATGGTCGGAACATTCCTGAATGTTCCCGAGCGCGCGGACATCCCGTTGAACGCTGATGAACAACTGATTGTAGAATTGTACTCCAAGTAAGAGAAGGCAGAAACGCTATGACAACCGGAACCATTCAGATGCCGGAGAAGATCCAGCTCGATGAGTCAACCCATGCCGCAACCTTCGGTCGGTTCATCGTGCAGCCCCTGGAAAAGGGGTTCGGCGTGACCATCGGCAACGCGATGCGGCGTGTTCTCCTTTCTTCGCTCCCGGGTTATGCCATCACCGCGTTTCGCGTGGAGGGCGTGCAGCACGAGTTCACGACCATCCCCGGGGTTGTGGAGGATGTTCCCGACGTTGTCCTGAACCTGAAGCAGGTCAGGATGAAACTGATCAACAAGAAGGCCAATCGGGTCGTTGTTCCCGTCAAGGGACCCACCGAGTTGACGGCGGGTGACATCCAGAAGGCGACACCGGAGCTGGAAATCCTTAACCCCGCTCTTCATCTGGCGACGCTCAACGCCGACGCGAGTTTCGAGCTTGATCTCCGGATCGGCCGCGGCATCGGATATGTGACAGCCGACGAGAACAAGGCACCCGACCAGGCCGTGGGGGTTATTCCGATCGACTCGGTCTTCACCCCCATCAAGAACGTCCGCTACTTTGTGGAGACCACGCGCGTGGGACAGCAGACGGACTATGAGAAACTCACTCTCGAAGTGGAGACCGACGGGTCGATTACCCCCGAAGACGCGCTCGCCTTTGCCGGCAAGACGCTCCGTGATCACATTCAGCTCTTCATCAACTTCGACGTTGAGCCGGAAGCGGTCAAAGAGGAATCGGAGCAGGATGCGGAATTCCAGCGAATCAGGAAGGTCCTCATAACGCCGGTTGACGAGCTTGAACTCTCCGTCCGTTCGCACAACTGCCTCCGGGCGGCGAATATCAAGACGATCGCTGATCTGGTCCGCCGGGAGGAGTCGGAGCTGCTCAAGTTCCGGAACTTCGGACGCAAATCCCTTGCCGAGCTCTCCGAGATCATTGAAGCGGAGAAGCTCTCCTTCGGGATGGACGTCGAAAAGTACCTGAAGGACAGCGAATAACCTTTTTCCCATCACGGATTTTTTCGAGCGAATACGATGCGACACCGCAAGTCAGGCCGAAAACTCAAACGCACCGCAAGCCATCGCAGGGCGACGCTGGCGGCTCTCTCGACATCGCTGCTGCGCCACAAGAGGATCACCACGACGATAGCGAAAGCGAAAGAGACCCGTATGGTCGTGGAGAAAATCATCACCCGTGCGAAGAACGCGGTCGCGCAGAAAGACGCACCCGCCGCCGGTATTCACGCGCGACGTGAGGTTGGGAAGTTGATCAAAGACCGTGGCGTGATCACCGAGCTGTTTTCGACGATTGTGGAGAAGGTTGGCTCCCGGCCGGGCGGGTATACGCGGATCGTCCGTCTTGGCCAGCGTCACGGCGACGGAGCGGAAGTAGCCGTGATCGAGCTGGTCGACTTCAACACCGGCCAGCAGGCGGCCGAAAAGCCGGCGGCTCCAGCAAAAAAGAAAGTCTCCCGCGCGGCGCGTCCCGGCAAAGCGGCCGCGGAAAAAAAAGAAAAGAAAGAAGAGAAAGAAGAGAAAGAAGAGAAAGAAAAGAAGGAAAAGAAAGAAAAGAAAGAAAAGACGCCGGCCAAGCCCAAGGCAAAGGATGAATCAGCACAGAAGGCGGGGAACGATGAGTCCCGTTGATCTCGAGTCACCGCCCCGGGTGTCCATGAGGATCACGTCTGCAGAATTCGTTCTGGGGGTTGCGGCGCTCAGGCAGCTGCCGAAGGATGGCGTCCGGGAGGTTGCATTCCTGGGCCGGTCCAACGTCGGTAAGTCGTCGCTGATCAACAAACTCTGCGGCCGCAAGTCCCTCGCACGTCCCAGCACCGAGCCGGGAAAGACGCGGGAGCTGAACTACTATCTCATTAATAAGAGGTTCTACTTTGTTGATCTCCCCGGCTATGGCTATGCCAAAGTCCCGGAACAAGTCCGGTCCAGCTGGGGTAAGCTCATCGAGCAGTACCTGAAGGGACGCGAGCAGCTCTCACTCGTCGTACAATTGGTGGATGCCCGCCACGAACCGACCGAACTCGACATGATGATGGTGGGGTGGCTCGACTACTATAGTATTCCTTTCCTCGTGGCGCTCACCAAGGCGGACAAGCTTCCGACGAGCAAGATGCCGCGGTATGTCACTGAGGCAAAGAACCGCTTCACCCGTTTCTCCTGCTGTAAGGATGTCATTCCATTCTCCTCGATCACCGGCGTCGGCAAGTCCGAGCTCATGCGGATGATCACCGATCATCTCCAGCAAGACTCCAGGCCTGATTGAGTCACGCCCACGCGCCAAGGCGCGTGGGCTGCCGCGTCTCTTGATTCTCTCACGCCTTTCCTTTATTCTTTTTCCTATGAAAAACCGCCTCTTCACGCCTGGTCCCACACCGGTCCCCGAACATGTCATGCTCCGGATGGCGGAGCCGATCATCCACCACCGCCACCCGGAATTCCGGGAAATCATGGCGAGAGTCAACCGTAACCTCCAGTATCTCTTCCAGACAGCCGGGCCCGTTCTGACACTTGCATCGTCAGGGACGGGGGGAATGGAGGCGACGTTTGTCAGCCTCTTTTCTGCCGGTGAGACCATTATCGCGGTGAATGGCGGTAAATTCGGTGAGCGTTGGGTGAAGATGCCCCGGACGTTCGGTCTGAACGCCGTTGAAATCAGAGTCCCCTGGGGCCGTGCAGTTGAGCCAGACCAAATCCTTGCCGTTCTGAAGGCCCACCCCGCCGCACGAGCGGTGTACCTGACGCAGAGCGAGACATCAACCGGAACCTCGACGGACATCCAGACGATCGCCCGGGTGATTCGCGAGAATTCAGGGGCTCTGGTGTGCGTCGACGGAATTACCGCTGTTGGTGCGCATGAACTCCGGTTCGATGCCTGGGGGGTGGATGCCTGCGTGACGGGGTCACAAAAGGGATTGATGATCCCCCCCGGACTCGCGTTCGTGGCCCTGAGTGAGAGGGCAATTGAAGCGACAGAGCGTTCGACCCTCCCCAAATTCTACTTTGATCTCGGCCGGGCTCTGAAAGCCTATGAAACCAACGATACTCCGTGGACGCCCGCAGTGTCGCTGATTATCGGCGTCGATGCGGCTCTCGAAATGATCCGGGCCGAGGGGATTGAAAATGTTTGGGCCCGGCATCAGCGGCTCGCCTCCGCCCTGCGCGCCGGAATGGCGGCAATCGGTCTTTCGCTATTCTCAGAAAGCCCCTCTTTTGCTGTTACGCCGGTCTGGCTTCCGGAAAGCGTGGCATGGAATACGTTCAACCGTGCGCTCAAGATCGACAATGGCATCACCGTTGCGGGAGGACAGGGAGACTATACCGGGCGCATCTTCCGGGTCTCCCACCTGGGTTATTATGACGATCTCGACATGATCACCGTCGTTGCCGCAATCGAGCGGGCTCTTGTTTCTGCCGGGTACCGGTTCGAACCGGGTGCCGGCGTGAGTGCAACCCATCGGACCCTTTTGGCGAGGAACGAAACCAGATGAAGATCCTGATCAGCGACAACCTCGAACAGAGCTGTATCGATATTCTCACACACGAGAACTTTGCGGTGGATAACCGGCCCGGAATTCCAGCGGATGAACTGAAGCGGATTATTCCGCAGTACGACGTGCTGATCGTCAGGAGTGCCACGAAGGTCACGGCGGAGGTGATTGCGCTCGGGGCGAATCTCAAGATCATCGGCCGTGCAGGGACCGGTGTCGACAACATCGATGTGGAAGCCGCCACGCGCCGCGGGATTCTGGTGATGAACACCCCGGGAGGCAACACCGTTTCCGCGGCCGAACACACGGTGTCGATGCTCCTGTCACTTGCCCGGAACATCCCGCAAGCGTACCAGAGCATGATGCGTGGAGAGTGGGAGCGGAAGAAGTTCACCGGGACGGAAGTGTTCGAAAAGACGCTCGGCGTGGTGGGCCTTGGGAAGATCGGCCGGGAGGTCGCGATGCGTTGCAAGGGATTGGGGATGACCGTGATCGGGTACGATCCTGTGCTTTCGGTGGAGGCGGCCGGGAAGCTGGGCATCGAGCTCCTGACGCTGGACGAGCTCTACCGGCGATCGGACTTCATAACGGTCCACACGCCGCTCACGGATGAGACGCGTGGTTTGCTGAATGACGAGACACTGGCGCGGTGCAAGAAGGGGGTCCGTGTTGTGAACTGCGCGCGCGGCGGTATCATCGACGAGAAGGCACTCCTCAGGGGGCTTCAATCGGGCCACGTGGGTGGTGCTGCGCTCGATGTGTTCGAGACGGAGCCGCCAAAGGGGAACCCGCTTCTGGAGCACCCGAAGGTTATTGCGACGCCTCACCTGGGAGCGTCAACCGAAGAGGCGCAGGAAAAAGTCGCGGTCCAGATCGCACACGAGATTGTCGATGCGCTTCATGGCCGTTCCTATGTCGGAGTCGTGAACGGCACGGTCATGCAGTTGACCCTCAGGGAGGAATTGCGGCCGTATGTTCTCCTGGCGGAGAAAATGGGGAGTCTGGTTGCCCAGCTTGCAGCGGGGAAGGTACGGCGCGTCACGGTTGGTGCAGCGGGTGACCTGGCGACAGCGTCATTGGAGTTGTTGAAGGCAGGCGTCATG
>DAIUKN010000064.1:0-9695 GCA_036848195.1 Bacteroidota bacterium | reverse complement strand
GGCCTCGGCGCAGCTCTTCACGATCCCGCTGTTGGTGTTCATCAGATCATCGCGACTCATGCCCGGCTTGCGTGCGATACCGGCGGTGATAATCACGATGTCTGAGTTTGCCGTTTCGGCGTACCCGTTGCTTCCGGTAAGGCGGACGTCCGTCTTCTCCACCGGTGTCGACTCGAACATATCAAGCGCCTTCCCCTGCGGGATTCCTTCAAGGACGTCAACGAGGACAACCTCGTTTGCCAGCTGACGGTCGACCAGGCGCTGTGCCGTTGTGGCGCCGACATTACCCGCACCGATGACTGTGATCTTCATGGGTCTTCTCCAGTGTGTCTGGTGAGTGAATGATGAAATGTGGGAAGGACGGATCCTGACGTGCCAGAGATTTCCCCGCGCAGGGCGGGCTGAGGACGTGCAGGCCGGCGTCGATCCGGCCTGACCGGTGATGCCGGGTATAGCTGCAGTTCGGGACTGCAGAAGAAGTACTATGCTTTGGGAAGAACGCTGACGACTTTTCTCGCTTTGCTGAACTTCTTGAAGTGGACAGTCCCGTCAGCCTTTGCGAAGAGTGTGTCATCGCCGCCAATGCCTACGTTCACGCCGGGTTCGAAACGTGTGCCGCGCTGGCGGACGATAATGCTCCCAGCGCTTACGACCTCACCACCGAACCGTTTTACCCCAAGCCGCTGCGCGTTGCTGTCACGGCCGTTTCTGGAACTTCCAACACCCTTTTTGTGTGCCATTGCGGTATCCCCTGCTATCCAATACTGGTAATCTGCACTTGCGTGTATCCCTGACGATGCCCGCGCGTTCGCCGGTAACCCTTGCGGCGTTTCTTTTTGAAAACGATCACCTTCTCTCCCCTGATCTGGCCAAGAACGGTCGCTTCCACTTTTGCGCCCGCGACCAGGGGATTTCCCACGCGGATCTCCTTCTCCGCGCCGACGAGCAACACCTTGTCGAACTTCACTTTCTCACCGGCCTTCCCCTTCAACGTGGGGATGGCAATGGTATCGTTCGGAGCAACTCGGTACTGTTTCCCTGCGATTTCGACGACAGCGAACATCTCACGATCCTCTCGGGCTAAAAGGTTCAAATTGAACGGGTTACAAATGTAACACTTTTCAGCAATAATGTCAACGACAAATCATTGTTTTGAACTTCCCACGCCCCATGTTGATTACGACGATCGGAATCTGTGCCTCGTTCAATCCTTTCTTGTGAAATCTCCTTGAAAATTGAGTCATCGAGCGTTCAATGGCCCTCTCCCCCAACCACCTCAATCTCCCTCCCCCTCGAAAAACCTCCTTGGCATTGTTCCCCCTCTCCTCCTTTTCGTCATGATCAGTCCCCACACCAGAATGGATTTCAGGAAAAGGAGATGAATGGAGCAGTCCCAGACCTCAAGCAATCCTGCCACCGTCCGCGATTCTCTCATGCGAATGGCGATCTCCAACCAGGATGGGGATGGCACGCTTCTGATGCGCTTACAGCCGTTGTGCAAAGGCAACATCAACCAGATTGCCTAACTTCTTGAAATCGATCAGAAGACAATCTGCAGGAAAATGGGTTCCGTCGATCCTTCCCACTTGGGATAAAAAGCCGGAGGTGTAGTCATCCGGGCCGGTGAGGCGTTGACGCCACACGTCAGATCTCCGGCTTGCTTTTCCGTGTGGCATTTCCGCCACATTCCCCGGCGTCGCCACGCCCGAGCCGACAATTCATGCCCCGAACCGGCCCTATGGGCTCGTTCCCTTTCGTGGCACGCCGATTGAAAGGCTTTCGATGGTCAAGGCCGAGAATGACACAACAGACCATCGGAACGATGAATGACCGGCGCGAGCCAATTTGAACGCGAAGCCCTTCCCCAACTTGGGGCGCTTCACAACTTCGCCTACCAGCTCTGCAGAGATGAACAGTACTCGCGAGACCTTGTTCAGGAGACGATGCTGAAGGCGTGCAGGTCTTTCCATCTGTACCGGGAAGGGACAAACTGCCGGGCCTGGCTCTTCCAGATCTGTAAGAACTCCTATTTCAATGAATATCGGCGAAAGCAACTCCAGCCGATTTCAGTCGGCATCCCGGAGTATCCAGCGGAGCAGGACATCACGGCAGATGGCGACGGGGCGCGAACAGCCCGGGTGTTGTTGAAAGACCAGGGCGATGAGCAGAAACACCGGGCCTGCATGAGCGACGAGGTTATCGAGGCGCTCCATGCTCTTCCGTACGCATACCAGACGGCGGTCATTCTTAGCGACATCGAAGGACATTCATACGAGGAGATTGCGTCGTTCACACATGCTCCGGTCGGCACAATCCGCTCACGCATTCACCGTGGTCGGAGGATGCTCGCGGCACGCCTCGCGGGCTATGCGCGAAGCGTGGGGTGGAACGTTGCGGCGTAGAGAGCCTTCCTTGAGGTGCCACGTCTGATGTATCAGAAACAGGATGAACGGCGGAGCGATTGCGAACCATGAAGCCCGCGGGCCTCTGTGGGCTCTGCTGGTGCCGGTGAACGGAGAAAGACGTTATTGCGGGGATGTTCTCCAGGGCACATCAGAATTCGCCGGCAGTGACAAGAGCCGGTGAAACGGGATCCTTCATTCTGAGCGACGATCTGAAGGAGTTGAAAAACCCGGATGTGTCCCGGCCTGTCCGCCGGAGGAGCGTCGGCTCCTTCGCTGTCGGAAAGACGCATCTCAATTTCCAAACCCCTATATTTCCTGGCGGGGAGCTCTGTGTCACTTTTGACGCGTCCGGAGCGGCAATCAGTGCCTGTTCCTGCGGGTTGATCACCGGTGGTTTCGCTGAGACACGCAGGATGATGGCAGTAAGCCCTTGATACGTTCCATTGTCGATAGAGGTTGCTGCAATGTTCTCCAAGAGCAGATCGTGGTTTCCGGTTCCGATGTTTCTTCTGGCGGTTCTTCTGGTTGGCGGATGCAAAGATCTCGGCAGCGAGCCGGAGGGGTCGGTGGTGACGCCGCCTGTCGGAACGGTAGTCTCGTTCCAGACGAATGTGAAACCGATTCTGGCGAGATATGGTTGCACGAGTTGCCATGGTGGCACGAGCGGTTTGTACCTGGATACCGTGCCGCGCCTGAAGCAGGGTGGGTTCAATGGCCCGGCGGTGATTCCGCTGAATTCCGCCGGAAGTCTCCTGGTAAGAAAGATTTCCGCGACTCCACCGTTCGGCGATCGAATGCCCCAGGGGGGCCCGTATCTACCAGACAGCCTGCAGCAGGTGATTAACAGGTGGATTGACCAGGGGGCGCTGGACAATTGAATATCGAACAGGAAATGATGAAGGCACTACTTGCTCGCTGCTAAGAAGAGGCAAGCGCGCACTGTCGCAAACCCCCTCCCCTCGAGAGGGGAAGGGTGATGGGACGCTGGGTTGTCGGCCTTCAAAATGCTTCCGGCTTCGCCGGTGATACGTCACATGGTGTTGCACCGGGGAGTTGTTTGCAACGGGAGCCGTTGCTATATTCCCGCAGCTACCGTCTTAAGAGGACATCTCCATGAACCGCACTTTTCCGGTAATTGCTGTTTTCATACTGATCGGCCTTCTGACCGAAGAGTCCAAGGCACTTCCGCGGTTTTCGAGCCGGACCGGTGCCAAGTGTCAGTCATGTCACGTCAATCCCTCCGGCGGATCGATGCGGCAGGCCTTCGGAGTACAGTACGGCCGCGAAACTCTCCCGGTTCCGGCCTGGTCGGAGGAGTTCCAGCTGGAAGACTTCACGACCGTGCTCACAAACTTCCTGGGTGTCGGAGCCGATTTCCGGACGCTGTACTACTATCAGAAGGAAGCCTCGGGGAGCCGCAATTCGTTTGTGCAGATGCAGGGGGATTTCTATCTGAACTTTCGCATCGCCAAGAAGGTCAACATGTTTCTGAAGAAGAGTCTCGGCTCGTCGTATGAGGTCTTCGGCTTGTTGAATATTCTCCCGGCGTCGGGTCACATCAAGGTGGGCAAGTTCGTACCAAACTTCGGTACGAGACTGGATGATCACTCCACGTTCATCCGGGACTCCACAGGATTCAGTTCTGCGAGTGGCCGCCCGGAATTGACCGGCGGTGAAGTCGGAATTGCCCCCGGTGCCTTTACAATCGTTGGGGGCTTCTACAACGCCACTAGCGCAGATTTTGCCGAGGGGAACAACAAGGCTTTTCTGGGGCGCGCCGAGGGATTGTTTGAAGTGGGGAAAGAAACCCATGTCGGGCTCGGGGCGGATGTTTTCACGACCAAGTTGACGGACGGAACGTCCCGGACGATGTACGGAGCATTCGGGTCTTTCAGCCATAAGGACCTTACCGTCTTCGGGGAGGTCGACGCCATCAAGACCAAGTTCGGCCAGACCGTGAGCGAGCTGGTTGCCTATCTGGAGGCGGATTATGTCGTTACGCCAGGCTTGGATTTGAAGCTGGCCTACGACTTCTACGATCGGGACACCGATTTGAAGACCGGCGCAACCTCCCGGTACAGTGTCGGACTGGAGTTTTTCCCGCTTCCGGGTGTCGAGCTCAGGCCGATCTACCGGTATGTCAAGTATCAAACTGTCGATGCGAAGAGAGATGAATTCAACCTAGTCATTCATTTCTATCTGTAGGAAGGAGATCGCGTGAAAATCGTATACGGAGGGTCCGTTCTGCTTCTGATCTTTCTTGTTGTTCAGGCTGCTTCGGCGCAGGACGAACAGAGAAAACGCGGACCGGCGGGAGGAAAAGAGGAGATCTCGTTCCAGACGGACGTTTTTCCCGTGATAAAGAAGAACTGCCTTCCGTGCCATGCAGAGGACAATTACAATCCCAGCGAGCTTTCGCTGGATTCGTACACTCTTCTGATGGAGGGGGGGAAGCATGGGACGGCTGTGGTTTCCGGCAAGGCGGCGGAAAGCCTGCTCGTCCAGAAACTTGACGGGAAGCCGCCGTTTGGCGATCGGATGCCGCTTGACCCAAAGAAGAAAAGGGGAGAGCCTTCGACAAAGAAGCTGTCGGACGAGGAGATACAGCTGATCAGCGACTGGGTAGCCCAGGGCGCCAGGAACAACTAGGGGAAATGCCGGCGATCGTTGTGAAAGCCCTGCAGAAGTGCGGGGCTTTCGCGTTTTTGGCTGATTGCTTCTCTTGCTGATTCTCGCGATATTTGTTTACATAATCTATGGCGGACGAACAGAAGAAATTCGACATCGCTCTCCTTTTCCGGAAAGCAAAGCTCCCGAAAGAGCTGGCGGCAAAGCTCTCGATAGTCATTGCACTCGTCGTGCTTCTGGCGATGATGTTTCCGCGGGGAGAGTCGGTGGAGCTGGAGTACAAAGTCGGCGCGGTCTGGGCCCAAAAGGACCTCATCGCGCCCTTTTCATTTCCTGTGTTTCGTGACGACCACGACTACGCTCACGACGTAGAAGAAGCGAAAAGGCGCGTCTTCGAGGTGTTCGAACGGGACACCCAGACGGTCGACGCGCAGCGCGGGCGTTTCGACGATTTCTTCCGGCGGCTGGAGGAAACCCTCGCGGCCCGGGCAGAGTACCGACGGAGTGTACGGCTACGCCGGGAGACGATTCCCGAAGACTCAATCCGGTTCAGCCAGAACGCGGCTGCGCTGGATATTCCGTTTTCCGAAAAGGAGTGGGATGCCCTTGCCCTTTTCGCAGCGGACGGGAGGCTTTCCGAAGTCCGGGAGTTCCTTACGTCGGCCATGCGCGGATTCCTTGGAGTGGGGATCCTCGATCGGAGCAAGACGGCGATAGAACGGGCAGAGGTCGCGATCCGCAAAGGCACCACGGAAGAGATCGTACCCCTTAACCGCCTGTATGACCAGGGCGACATTGTCACACTTCTGGAAAAGCGCCTCGAGGATCATTTCGGGAGCGAGAACGATGTCGTCGGGATTGCGTACAAGATCGGCGTCACACACATTGTCCCGAACCTGAAGTTCAATCCCACGGCAACCGACCAGGCGATCGCTGCTGCAGTCGACGCAGTCTCGCGGACGACCGGCTTTGTCCAGGAAAACGAGCGGATCATCAGCAAGCACGAGCGTGTGACACCGGAGATGCGGCTGAAACTGGAATCGCTGCGCCGCGCCCGCGCCGATCGCGGTCCCGCAACGGATGCACCCACGCAATTTCTCGGAACACTCCTCCACGTAGTTCTCGTCCTGATTCTCTTCGGGATTTATCTGTTTCTGTTCCGGAAGCAGATCGTCGGGAACAACCGGCGCCTGGCGATGATTGCGTTCCTCTTCCTTCTGATCGGTTTTTTCGCTTACATCACGCGAGAGCTTGACGTCACCGTCCCGATCGAATACCTGATCGCCGTCCCCGCGGTATCGATGCTCCTGACCATCGTTTTCGACTCGCGGGTCGGGTTCTACTCCACCGTCACCATGGCTTTTCTCGTTTCGGGAATCCGAGGCAACGACTACTCCGTGGCTTTTGCCGCGCTGATTGCCGGCGCGCTGGCGGTCTATACGGTGCGCGACATGAAGAACCGGTCGCAAATCTTCCGTTCGCTCGGCTTCATCTTCCTCGGTTACGCCATGGTGATCGTTGCCCTGGGGCTCGAGCGATATGAGTCGATGAATGTGGTCGGCGAGCAGCTGTTGTTCGCACTCGCCAACGCGGTTCTGTCACCGGTGCTGACGTACGGACTCCTGATCTTCCTGGAGAGAGTCTTCCGCGTGACGACGGATCTCACGCTCATTGAGCTGGCACACTTCAATCACCCTCTGCTGCGCCTTCTTGCGGAAAAAGCGCCCGGCACCTATCACCACAGCATGTCGATGGCGAGCCTCGCGGAAGCCGCGTCGGCAGCGGTCGGCGCAAACGAGGTGCTTGCGCGGGTCGCCGGCTACTTCCATGACGTCGGCAAGATCCTGAAGCCGACATACTTCGTGGAAAACCAGCGGGGGACGCGAAGCCGTCACGACAAGCTCTCTCCACGGATGAGCTCGCTGATCATCGGCGCGCACGTCAAGGATGGCATGGCACTGGCGCGTGAATATCGTCTGCCGGAAGAGGTGATCGACTTTATCCCGATGCACCACGGGACCACGCGGATCGATTATTTCTACAACAAAGCTCTGGAGCTTGCAAGGAACTCGCCTGACGAGACGAAGATCGATGAAATCAATGAAGAGGACTACCGGTATCCGGGACCGAAGCCGCAGACCAAAGAAACCGGCATCATGATGCTGGCCGACGCCATCGAGGCCGCCGTCCGAACGCTCGATGAGCCGACTCCACAGCGGCTCCAGGGCATCATCGACGAACTGATCAAGAAGCGGTTCGAAGAAGGCGAGCTGGATGAGTGTCCCCTCACGATGAAGGACCTGACCAGAATCAAAGCCGCATTTCTTAACGTTCTGGTCGGGATCTACCACTCGCGCGTGAAGTATCCCGAACTGCCCAAGAAAAGGGCCCGCAAACAACCCCCGGTTGCGATTCCTTCCGACGAGGAAGGCCCCGCTCCCGCCTCCGGGCCCGAACCAGAAGCGGAACCCGAACAGGGATCCGGACCGGAAGCTCAATCCGGACCGGACCTTCAGCCAGGCCCGGATTCCCAGCCCGGACCGGAGCCTTCCCCGCCTCCTCCGCCCGATGACCGGATCATGCGGACGATCAAGGAGATAGACAGGGAATGAACCAGTATTGTACCCGGTATCTCCAGTTCCTCTCCCTCGAGAAGAACGCTTCGCCCAATACCCTGGCTTCCTACAGGCTGGATATTACGCGCTACCTCCGGTTTCTGGAAAGCCAGAACATCCGGAGCATTGACGGCGTCTCGGGCGCAAATACGGCCCAGTTTCTGGTAACACTTCACGAGCAGGGCCTGTCACCGCGATCGGTGAATCGCTGCTTTTCCGCAATCAAGGGGTTCCACAAATTTCTCATCGGAGACGGCATTTCCCGGAGCAATCCCACCGATGTTATCATCCCTCCCAAGCTGGGACGTGCGCTCCCGGGGGTCTTGACCCAGGAGGAGGTGGAGGCCATTCTGAGTCAGCCGAAGGAAGGACCCCGGGACCGGCGGGCGCTTTGGATCCGCGACAAAGCCATCCTGGAAGTACTCTATGCGACCGGGATGCGGGTTTCGGAACTGATCACGCTGCGCCAGGCGGATGTCATGGCGGAGAGCGGAATTGTCCGGATCTTTGGCAAGGGTTCAAAGGAGCGGCTCGTGCCCATCGGGCAGTCGGCCCTCCGATGGATCGGACGGTATCGGAGGGAGTGCCGCGCCCTTCTGATGCGCCGTGGAAAGTCGCAGGATGCTCTCTTCCTGAATGTGCGCGGCACGCCCATGACACGCATGGCTGTCTGGAAAATCGTACAAACCTATGCCGGTCAGGCGGGGATCGGAAAGGATGTGCACCCTCACACGTTTCGTCACTCGTTTGCCACCCACCTTCTCGAAGGGGGTGCCGATCTGCGGGCAGTACAGGAGATGCTGGGACATTCGGACATTTCCACAACGCAGGTCTACACGCACATTGATCGTGAATACTTGAAAGAAGTCCACCGGACGTTTCATCCCAGGGGTTGAAGCCCCACAAGGAGTAGCAGATGAGCCATGGTGTTGCCGCCCTTCGCGGGGAGATTGTCGGACTCGACAGGTGTGTTCCGCTGCTCGACGGCAGCGCGAAGCCGTACGTATTTCTTGACAACGCGGCAAGCACGCCGGCGTTCAAAACCGTTGTTGACTGCGTGGGGGAGTTTCTGCCCTGGTATTCCGGTGTGCACCGTGGAACCGGTTTCAAATCCCTGCTGGCGACGGCCGTCTTTGACGGTGCCCACGACGCCGTCGGCAGATTCGTCGGTGCCGAATTGGGAACAAATACCGTCGTCTTCACCAAGAATACGACCGAATGCGTCAACAAGCTTTCCAACCGCTTCGGTTTCCGGCCCGGGGATCTGGTGATCACGACGTTGATGGAGCATCATTCCAACGATCTCCCGTGGAGGAAGAACGCAACGGTGGTTCACATCGGCATCACGGCCGAAGGGCGCCTCGACCTGGCGGCCCTGAAGAGCGCGGTGGCTCGCTACGCGGGACGGGTGAAGCTTGTGGCGGTGAGCGGCGCATCCAATATTACCGGCCTCTGTTCTCCGATCCATGACATCGCCCGCTGGGCCCACACCGCGGGCGCAGCGATCTTCGTGGACGCGGCTCAGCTCGCGCCGCACCGGCCGATATCGGTGCTTGCCGACGACGACCCGGGACACATCGATTTTCTTGCACTCTCGGCACACAAAATGTATGCACCATTCGGCACCGGGGCGCTGATCGGTCCCAAGGCATTCTTCGAGGCCGGCAGTCCCGACATGGTGGGAGGAGGAGTGGTGGAGGTGGTCACCCTCGAGGAATCGAAATGGAACCATCCGCCGCACAAGGAGGAGGCCGGAAGCCCGAATGTTGTCGGCGGCATCGCGCTGGCGGCAGCGATGGGCGTTCTTGAATCGGTGGGTATGGACGCTGTTGCGGCACATGAACAGCAGCTCTTGCAGTATGCATACGGGAAACTGAAGAAAATCAAGGGCGTTGAGCTGTATGGTCCTACGGATACGTTGGCCGAGAAGGTGGGGGCGATTACCTTCAACGTGGAAGGGATGCATCATGCGCTGACGGCGGCAATCCTGGGCGTCGAAGGAGGCATTGGTGTGAGAAACGGATGCTTTTGTGCCCACCCGTATGTG
>DAIUKN010000063.1:4866-9828 GCA_036848195.1 Bacteroidota bacterium | reverse complement strand
TTGGCGAGCCATGGCACGCTGCATCTCCACCGGCAGATCGATCTGCTTTCCTTCGACGTTTGACACCTTGATTCCCCACGGCTCCGTATGGGTGTCGATAATCTTCTGGAGCGAGGAATTGATCTTGTCACGTGCCGCAAGGAGCTCGTCCATGGATGCCTGTCCGAGAATGCTCCGTAGAGTCGTCTGGGACAATTGCGAAGTTGCGAAGAGGAAATTCTCGACCTCGACCACAGCCTTGTCCGCCTGGACGACCCGGAAGTACACGACCGCATTGACCTTGATTGAAACGTTGTCCTTGGTGATGACATCCTGCGGCGGAACATCCATGACCACCGTCCGCAAACTGACTTTGACCATTCTGTCGACGAGGGGAATCAGGAAGATGATGCCTGGCCCCTTGACCGCGATGAGCCGCCCCAGCCGGAAGATGACTCCTCGCTCGTATTCCCTGAGGATCCGGATGGCGTTGGAAAGAATAATGACGACGAAGATGATGAGAACGAAGAATACTGCGCCGAAGACTTCCATGATTGTGCTCCTTCCATGAACGTAATCGTTACGATGCCCTTGTGACGGTGATGAGGAGATTTTCGATGTGACGCACCCGGACCTGGGTCCCCGCCGGAATGGTCCCCTCGGCACTTCTTGCCGACCATATTTCCCCATGCACCCTTACCCGCCCCTCCGGATTGAGCTCAGTCATAGCTTCTCCCGTTTCGCCGACGAGCCCTTCCGCTCCGGTGACAGGCTTTCTCCGTTGAGCGCGAACCCCCATGCCAATGGCGAACAAGAAGAAGAGGATGGTGAACAAGACCGCGGGAATGATGACACCCCAGGAGATTGACACAAATTCCAGTGATGACTCCGAATTGATCAACATGATGGACCCCAGCAGGAGCGATATCGCACCACCAACGGACAATAGTCCATAACTGGTAATCTTGATCTCCAGCACAAACAACAGAATCCCGAAAAGGATTAGTGCAACACCGGCGTAGTTTATCGGGAGTGTATGAAGAGAGTAGAAGGCGAGAATGAGAGATATTACCCCAACGACACCGGGGAGGATGGACCCCGGATTGTACAACTCGAACAACAAACCATACAGGCCGAGCAGGAAGAAGATATAGGCAAAATTGGGATCGCTGAGGATATTCAGAAACCGGTATCGCCACCCCATTTCGATCCGGGCAATGGCGGCGCCGGCCGTCTTGAGCATCTTCGGCGTTCCGTTAATGCTTATGGTCTTTCCATCAATCTTCTGCAAAAGCTCTTCCACCGATCCCGCAATGAGATCAATGACGCTGTCCTTCAATGCCTCGGACTCGGTGATGGAAGTGCTCCTGCGGACGGCGTCCTCGGCCCATGCGACGTTTCGCTGCCGTTTCTCGCTGATCGAGCGGATGAAGGCGGCCGCGTCGTTCGTTGCCTTCTCGTTCATGATGGAGTCCTTCTCGCCCCCCTGCATCCCGACCGGGTGCGCCGCACCGATATTGGTGCCCGGCGCCATCGCCGCAATATGGGCGGCCAGCGTCACAAATGCCCCTGCCGATGCCGACTGTGCCCCGGCGGGGGATACGTAGACCACCACCGGAACCCGGGAAGTGAGAAGATCGGAAACGATATCGCGTGTCGATTTCAGAAGACCCCCGGGGGTATTCAGCCGAATCACGAGACACTCGGCCCCTTCCTCTACGGCCTTCTGAATGCTGGCGCGAATAAAGTCCGCTGATGCCGGATTGATTGCACCGTCAATGGTGATGACGTGAACCGTACCACCAGAAGACGCTGCAGGGTGGAGAATCACAAAGAGGGATATGACAATCAGAAGGAGGGTAGGTTTCACGTTGGACTCCCGGTTTGTTCCGATCGACGCTGCTCGATCGCCCGCGATTGCGGAGAGGGTGGGATTCGAACCCACGATACCCTTGCGAGTATACCACCTTTCCAGGGTGGCCAGTTCAACCGCTCCTGCACCTCTCCTAGCGACTCACAGTCAAAATATAGCGCAATTTCACCTAAGTATCAATTTCAGGATGTCACCGTCGATAACGTGCTCCTCCCGCACAAATCTATCCAGTGAGCTTCGTGGAAATTGGAGGAGACGAAGTGTGAAAACCGAGCCGGCAATACCGTGGTTTCGGGGAGGGGAGAGGTCCGTGGAGATCAAACGAAACGGGGTGCGGCTTCTAGCGTCGCACCCCGTCTGCTTCAAGCGGTCTGGTCGGGCGGGGGATGCTCAACCGGATTCCGCCTACAACTACTACAACTACAACTCTACCGAGTTGTCTACGACATGCTCCCTCTTGAGGATTTTCCAGATTGTCCGTTCGGATAGGCTGATGTTGTACTTCTGCTCCATATAGACGCGAAGGCGTCGCTGTCCGTACCCTGTCTGGGCCTTCGCCTGTTTGAGGAGCTCGATGTCCGTGTTGGGTGTTGCCCGCGGAAACCGGTGCGGCCTCCGTGAGCGATCCGTCAGACTCATCGAATCGCCATTGGATGTCTTGTACCTCTTCAGCCACTTGTAGAAGGTCTTTCGGCTGATTCCAAACTTGTTGCATACTTCCTGGGCGCTCCCTGTCTCATTGTAGCATATCATCCATGCGAGACGTGGATGAAGCGATGACGTGTGCAACGGATCCGGCTTGCTCTCCCTCTGCTCCTCACCCGGCTCGTACGCGGATGCCGGAAATGCTCCTGTTTCCATCATGTCTCCTCTTGTTGTAAGTCTCCCAATGCCTTAGTCTCCCCCCGGCCTTCTTTTCGGGTGACCTCAATTTAGAAGTATCATTGAACGTGCCAGATGTGGAAAAGAATGGAAAGGAATCCAATTCGCGCGTCCTGGGACAAAAAGCCTTCAGAATGCATGAGTTTCCGTTGGACCAGCCTTAACCCAGTGAGCCGCACTGGCGGAAACCTTCGATGCTACAGGGTTTTTGTACATTTTACATCTGTCGGGGTATTCTTGATGGTTGAGTTGAATTTTGCTATATTTTGCCTCCAGTTTGTGGCCTGCTTTCGCTCGAAACGGGCCTAAGGGAGAGGTGGCCGAGTGGTTGAAGGCGCTAGTCTCGAAAACTAGTATAGGCGTCAGTCTATCGAGGGTTCGAATCCCTCCCTCTCCGCAGTGAATGCCGAGCTTCAGTGTCTATCTGCTGTATTCCGAGAGTCGAAGACGGACCTACGTAGGTCAAACGGAAGACGTGGAAGGTCGTCTCTCGCAACACAACGCGGGGAAGGTGAAGTCAACGCGTTGGGGTCGTCCGTGGGTAGTGGTTCACACCGATGAGTGTTCGAGTCGAGAAGAGGCAAAGCGACGAAAGGATAATCATCCGCCAACATGAAAGAAGCGGCCGGCACGAGCCGTTCAACGAAATGAGGGTCAGCACTCTCCCGTAGCACCACGAGCTTCAGCCCGCGGGTCGTAACTACAGTTCCGCCTTCCTCTCTAGCCCATGATCTGCACGGCGGATGCCATTCCCCTGACAGACCTCCGAATACACCTGATGGACTACATCCCATTTCATCCTCTTGGGTGATTCCGTCCTATGGGACCAATCCCGATATTCAATCTGTACGGTCAACAACAATTCAGGCGGGATTCAGCTCATGCTGCTTGCATGTATTTTTGTTCTGTCTGGTGTTTTGAGCACCCCTTCATCCTCATCGCTTGAACGCGGAGATGAGGAGTTTGCCCGAAGAAACTATCCCCTTGCTCTGGCGGTCTATGATTCTGTTCTGAACATGTCACCCGATTCTGCACGTGTCCTCTGGCGACTTGCGCGCCTGTACGTCTGTCTCGCGGACGTGGCTCCTGAGGACCAGCGACTGGAACTCTATCGACGAGCAGAAGCGTATGCCGTTCGGAGCATTAGCTCCGACTCCACGAAATCTGAAGGCCACTCCTGGCGGGCTGCCGCGCTGGGCAATGTGGCCGTCTTCGAAGGGAGCAAAACCAAGGTAAGACTCTGCACCGTGATCAAGCAGGAACTCGTATGCGCAATTGCACTCAACCCCCGGGACGATATTGCCTTCTCGATCCTGGGCTCCTTCTACATGGCGCTGGGAAATGTCAGCTGGGTTGAACGCCAGCTGGCGACCCTCTTTCTGGGGGATCTTCCGGAAGGAGGCTATGATGAATCAGAACGAGCACTCCGACAGGCTATCGCGCTGGCCCCGCGTGTGATTCGGCACCACTTCGAACTGGGAGCCCTCTACAGGGAGCTGGACCGCAACGAGGAAGCGCTCCAAGAATTCCGGCAAGTGCTCTCGCTCCCACTCCTTCTTGCAAGCGATGCAGCGCGGCAACACTCTGCTGCAAGATTCGTCAAAGACCTTGGAGAAGAATAGCTTGCTGCGGTAGCAAGTCCGGAAGTGGCAGAGCACACCGGTGCGTTGACGGCTCGGGGATTCCGGGCCTTTTCCATTTCCAACACGTCCGGGGTAGTCGATGTTATGCGATCCGGATGTATCCCGATTGACCGGGCAAACAAACCCGTGGAGGGAAGAGATCAGGAATGGCTCCCCCACGTAGTGTTTCCCAGAATGAGGTTGAAGAGTTGTGAGGCCCCCTGCAACCCTCCTGTCAACGAAGAGCAGACCGATTCATCGGCCTTTGTTTGTAACTGCATGACCCCCTCCCTCGATCCCTGAAGCGGTCGAGGCAGGGGTCATGGTGAGGCTCCGGACGATGAGTGGGAATAGGGCTCCATTTTCGCCTTTCGAATTCAGGGTTCACCGTGCGGAAAGGCCGAGAATTAACTTGACTAAACCCTCCCCGTTTCGTATATCCCTCCATTGTCGCTGATCAGTTCTTTTGCATGCCGGTTGTCGAGCAAACCATCTTCGGGAAATTCCATGTCCGGTTGGATAGCATTCTCGACACGTCGTCCCTTTTCTCCGGTCCGCGTTCGCAGATCGGAGAAAAGGGACGACGTGTCGAGAATGCTATCCAAC
>DAIUKN010000063.1:0-4856 GCA_036848195.1 Bacteroidota bacterium | reverse complement strand
GCGGAACACCGGGCAGATCGCCCATCGCACGATGTCTGCATTCCAGTCCTCTTTCTTCAGGTCACAAATTCACTCATTATCCGTCCCCACGATGCACCTCTGCCGGTGCTGGGAAAAATCAATCATCATTCAGATGGAGGAGAGATGAAAAGCGGGAAATTTTGGATCGCCGTGCTGGCGGCGGGGGTTGTCGCCAATATCCTTGATTATCTTATTCAGGGAATGTGGCTGACGAATGCAGTCTATTCCCTTCACCCGGAGACGTTCAACCCGGACGCAAACCCCGTCTGGTACATTGTGGGGGATTTTGTTACCGTCTTTGTGTTAGCATGGGTGTATGACAAGGTGTACGGGAGTTTCAGCGGAGGAGCCGGCGGAGGTGCTCTGTACGGTTTCTACGCGGGAGTTCTCGTCAATTTTCCGACGTGGATCTTCATTCATATCTTCATCAAAGGGTTCTCATACGGCGTGGCATGGATCTGGACAATCTATGGGATCGTGTGGGCGGTTATGGCGGGTGCCGTCATCGGTGCGATCTAAAAAAAGGGATTAGCGGCAGCGGCAAAAACAATCTGAACAATCCAACCAATAGACAAAGGAGTTCCCATGACAGAGAAGGAGATGTTCCTCAATACCTGGAAACGGGAGCACGCAACCTTGCTCCGCGTTCTTAAAGCCTATCCCGCAGACAAGCTTGATATGAAGCCATCGGAAAAATCCCGAACGGCTAAAGAATTGGCCTGGACATTTGCCAGCGAGCAGGCCGTGCTTGAGGGTGCCCTGAGCGGGAAAGTGGACTTTTCCAAAATGCCACCGATGCCGGCAACCTACGATGAGATTTTCGTCGCACTTGAGACGAATCGCAAAAAGCTGATGCGGAAAGTGCAGAGGGTGACATCAAAACAGTGGAATCTGAAGATTCCGTGGATGGTCGGTCCCGGCAAAATGTCGAAAGTCCGTGTGGCTGATATTGCGTGGGTGATGCTGATGGACCTTGTCCATCATCGAGGACAGTTCTCGGTTTACCTTCGTCTGGCGGGAGGAAACGTTCCCTCAATCTACGGACCGACGGCGGACGAACCGTGGATGTAGTTTCCGGACTGCGAACGAGACTCGGGGCTTTGGTGTTACATACCATGAGGGGCTCTGCCGTCGAAGTGTATCGCTTTTTCGACCAACGAAGTGCAGTCCGGCGAGTTGGCCCACACAGTGTAGGGCGAGAACGCGTCTCTCCCTAGAAGGTTCTCGGGCGATCGTTTGCCCACAAAGGAGGAGGGAGTGATGATTACTGTTCGGAACATTCTGCAATCGAAAGGGAGCGAGGTCTGGACTGCTTCACCGGCCACCTCGGTCTTCGAGGCCCTCGGGATCATGGCGAAGCATGATGTCGGGGCGCTCCTGGTGATTGATGGTGAAGAAGTGATCGGGGTCTTCTCTGAGCGCGACTATGCGCGGAAAGTGATCTTGAGAGGGCAGTCTTCACGTGAGGTCACCGTGAGCCAGATCATGACGCTGGATGTTGTCTCAGTCACGCTGCATCACTCGATTGAAGAATGCATGGAGCTGATGACAAGCCATCGGATTCGCCATCTTCCCGTGCTTGATGAACAGAAGTTGGTGGGACTCATATCGATCGGCGATGTAGTCAAGGCAATGATCTCAGACAGGGAATACACGATCAAGTTGCTCGAAAACTTCATTACCGGAACCCGGTAGGGCGGGATGATAAACTCATAAGCGTGTTCCTGAGCTTGTTTTTCCTCTATTTCCGCTTTACATTGCGGTCAGATCTATGACGTTCATTGAAAAGGCCTCTCGTCCGAAAGGAGGGGGAGGCCTTTGCACTTTCCTGAGCAGAGACTTGAAACCATCATGAACGAAAAGGAGACCGCAATGAAAGGAAACGAGAAGTTGATGAAGACTTTGAACGCGCTGCTCGCGGATGAGCTGACGGCAATCAGCCAATACATGGTCCATAGCGAGATGTGTGACAACTGGGGGTACGGGAAGCTCCACAAAGCCATCGAACATCAAGCCAAGGAGGAGATGGAGCACGCAGAGTGGCTGGTCGGGCGAATCCTGTTTCTTGAAGGCTCTCCAACGATGAGCAAACTCAATCCGATCCATATTGGCAAGAATGTGGCTGATATCATCGGTAAAGACGAGGAAGCCGAGGCCGGGGCTGTGAAGGCCTACAACGAAGGTATTGGTCTTGCTGGGGAGGTTGGCGACCAGTCCACAGCCGACCTCCTGACCACTATCCTGAAAATGGAAGAAGAACACATGAACTGGGGGAAGAAACAGCGGATTCACATCGAGCAGATGGGTCTGCAGAACTACCTGGCCAACCAGACTGGAGACGCTGGCAAGGAGGCCTGATGCGGCTGAAAAAAAGAACTTGACATGACCTCACCCTTGTCGTATATTTTTCCAGAATAATCATGAATGCCCGGAACGCACATATTGCCCATTCGACCATTTCGTGGTGGTGGTGGCGCACTCTGTCTCCTCGTAGAGGTGAAACAGCGAATGGCTAATTGACGACATTGATCTGTCCAATCAAACCCTTCCTGGTTCGCCAGGAAGGGTTTTTTTGTTTTTCGGGAGTCTATGATCACCTTCGAAGAATTTGAAGAGCTCTCACAGTCATACAACGTCATCCCATTGGTCCGATCGTTGCTTGCCGATCTGCACACGCCGGTCTCGACCTATTTGACGCTGCGGCAGGAAGGGTCCGCATCATTCCTTTTCGAGACCGTCGAGCCCGACGAGAAGATCGGCCGGTATTCGTTCGTCGGAGTCGATCCCGTCGCAAGCGTTCGCGAGAATGGACGTGGAATCGAGATTCGGCGGGGAAACGAGACCCTGCTGGAGAGCGGCAACATCTTTGCCGCACTCGATGCGCTCACCAGAGAGTACCGCCAGGCACCCGTTGCGTATGGGAACGGCGTGAACGGAGAGGAACCGCAGGACCGGCTGAATTCCGGCCTTCTCGGTGGATTCGTCGGTTATATGGGGTATGGTGCGGTCCGTCATATTGAGAACGTACCGATGGCCGCCGAAACAGGAATCCGAACAGACGAGTCGCGGTTCGACTTTTTCCCCTCCATCGTCCGGTTCGATCACCGGCTGCAGGCACTCATGATTATCCACAATGTTATTCTCGATCCGTCGCTCCCCTTAAAGGTACAATATGAACGCGGAAGGCAAGCGGTTGATACTCTGGAACTCCGGCTGAGACGGTCGGCAGTGGGTGTTCAACAGTTTGTCTGCGACGCCGGTGCGGTGGAAGAAGAGACTGATCGCTCGGCCTTCTGTCGCTCGATTGAGAGGGCCAAAGAGCACATCTTCGAAGGGGACATCTTTCAGGTTGTGCTGTCGCGCCGGATGCGGTTGCGTTACTCCGGCGATGCCTTTCCCGTGTACCGCGCATTGCGCGTCGTGAATCCTTCTCCGTACCTGTTCTTCGTCGACTTCGGCGCAACAAAGCTCATCGGGTCTTCTCCGGAGGTGCTTGTACGGGTCCAGGATGGAATGGTGGAAGTGCTTCCGATAGCGGGTACCCGCAAACGGGGGAAGACGGAAGATGAAGATGTCCGGCTTCAGGAGGAGTTGCTGCAGGACGAGAAGGAACTTGCCGAGCATGTAATGTTAGTGGATCTTGGCAGGAACGACGTCGGTCGAATCAGTGACTATGGCACGGTGGAGGTTCCGGTCTTGAAGCGGGTTGACCGGTATTCACATGTGATGCATATTGTCTCGCACGTTCGAGGGAAACTCCGTCCGGGATTGACCGCCCTCGATGCCTTGAAGAGCTGCTTTCCTGCGGGCACCGTCTCTGGCGCCCCAAAGGTGCGCGCGATGGAGATCATTAGCGAACTCGAAAGTTCCCCGCGAGGCCTCTACGCGGGAGCGGTGGGATATCTTGGGCTGAATGGTAATCTTGACACCTGCATCGCAATCCGCACCATCATCGCCGATGGCGAGGATCTGACGATCCAGGTGGGAGCCGGCGTCGTGGCGGACTCGGTGCCGGAAAAGGAATATGAGGAAACCGTCAACAAGTCGGCAGCGATGCTTGACGCAGTGCGGCGGGCGGCACGGGGACTGGGGCAACAGGGAATTCAACCCGACGACACGGTATCCCGGCGGAGATGAACAATGATTCTCGTCCTTGACAACTACGACTCTTTCACGTACAACCTTGTCCAGCTTTTCGGTAGGATCGTCCGTGATATCGTCGTGAGACGCAACAACGAGGTCTCCGTAGAGGTGATTGAGGAGATGCGCCCGACAGGAATCATCATCTCGCCGGGGCCAGGACGGCCGGAGTCTGCGGGCGTGACGATTGACGTGATTCGCAGACTCGGTTCCGCGATTCCGGTTTTTGGAGTCTGCCTCGGGCACCAGGCGATTGGGGCGGCCTACGGGGGGGAGGTCGTCCATGCGCCATCGCTGATGCATGGACGGACTTCCCTGATCCGGCACCGCAGGGTGGGCATCTTCGCTGGAGTCCCGGATCCGTTCGTGGCCACCCGGTACCATTCTCTTGTACTTTCACCGGATAGACTGCCAGCAGAGCTCGAAATTACCGCGTGGACCGACGATGGTGTCATCATGGGTGTCAGGCACCGCACACACCCCGTCGAAGGTGTTCAATTCCACCCCGAGTCAATCTTGACGGAACAGGGCGAACGTCTCATTCGCAACTGGATGGAGGCGAAACAATGTCAATGAAACAGTATATCGAAAAATGCCTTGCCGGATCGCACCTCTCGGAAGGTGAGGCTGCGGGCGCTCTAGAGCTCATCATGACCAACCAGGCGACGGAATCCCAAATCGCCGGCCTGCTGATT
>DAIUKN010000062.1:0-9932 GCA_036848195.1 Bacteroidota bacterium | reverse complement strand
GCGTTTTGCCTCTTCACGGGCCCGGGCCTGGATTTCCTCTTCAATTCTCTTCCGCTCGAGTTCGAGACGTTGTTTTGATTCCTCCTCGATGCGCCTGATCTTTTCTTCTTCAGCTTTGCGCGTCGCCTCTGCGTCTTCGAGCTCCTTTCGCCTGATCTCCTCGTATTTCTGGCGCTCCTCGTCCAGCCGGGCCTGCATCTCCTCCTGAATTTTCTTCCGCTCCTCCTCCAGCTTCTGCCGGGTTTCCTCCTCCAGGCGGCGCCGCTCCTCATCGAGATGCTTCTTCGCTTCCTCTTCGATCCGCCGGCGGGCGAGTTCCTCCGCCTTCTTGCGCTCCTCCTCCTCCTGATGTCTCCGGGCTTCCTCTGCCTGCTTCTTGATCGCCTCGGTCTCCTGGCGGAGGCGAATTTCCTCCTCGTAACGCTTCCGTTCCTCCACGAGCTTGCGGTTGGCTTCCTCAAGCCGGTGGCGGATTTCCGCCTCGGCCTTTCGGTGGGCCTCTTCATCCGTCTTTCGCCGGGTCTCCTCATCCGACCGTCGTTTGGCTTCAGCAATCGCGTTACGGCGCGCCTCCTCTTCAACCGCTTGCCGCTGTGAGTCAAGCTCCGCTCTGCGGCGCTCTTCTTCCGCACGGGCAACGACTTCGGGAGAGCGCGACGAACCTTCGGTGGGGGTTTTCTGTTTCGAATCTGCCGGTGTGGCCGGTTGTGGCGGGGTCGGGGCAGGCTGTTTGGCCTTGTGAGTGTCCCGCTGCTCGATCGCGAACCTGATCCGCTCGTGGTAGGCGATGGCGTAAGGGTTCTGCGCGTCCGTGTTCATGGCCATCTGGACGAGACGAGCGGCACCCTCAAGGTCACCGCCCTTGAAGAGCTTGTCAGCCATCTTCAGGAAATCGCCGGCCTTTTTTCTTTGTTCCTGTCGTACGGCGTCGTCGAGATCTGCCACGGGACGAGACTTATGAGTGAACGATCGCGGTCATCCCCGAAGGGAAGGACCGACTCCGGAAGGTCTTGGGAAGAAATATATCCAATCCGGCGGGGAATGTCAACGGATTGCCGGGAAGGAGAGGACCCAATCCCTCTCCAAACTGTCAGGTGACGGGTAACAAGGCGGGCGGGAAGACGTCATCGGGTGACCGTCTTGATGAACTCCTCCTCCGAGCGCAAATTGTAGAAGTCCATATCAAGAATTCTTGCGAGCGCATACCGGCGATTGATGGCGCGCGCAAGCAGATCATAGGCCTGAGCCTTGTCGCGGTGGAGCGCATACATCCGAGCGGTGTTGTAGAGGACATCGACGTCGTTCGAATCGATCTGATGCGCCTGCTTGGTCGCAGCCAGCGCATCTTTGAATGCCCCGAGGCGAGTCAGGACAAGCGCAAGCCAGGAGTATGCAACGTAGTCCTGCGGGTCCGTCTTCACGCGCTCGTCAAGGATCGTGCGCGCACGCTGAAGGGTCGCCTGCCATTCAGCGATCGGCCTGCCGGCCGACTGCTGAAGGCGGGCAAGCTTATAGAAGTCCGCGTAACTGTCGCGCAGTCGGGCCACACGGTCCATGAGAATGGCGATCGCGCGATCCGACTGCTGCGTATAAAACAAAAGATCATTGTACGCGCCGCTCCCATAGTCGCTCTTATCGGCCGATAGCCGGAGGCCTTGCTCGTAGCTCTTGAGCGCATCCTTGAATTTTCCGTCGAACTGGAGAACCTGACCCAACATTGTGTACGACGCTACGTTGCCAGGGTCGTGGTCGACAGCCTTCCGCGCAGCGTTCAAGGCGGCATCGGTTTTCCCCGTGACGAGATACGTCGCAGCCAGCCGCCGCCAGGTCTCCGCATCGCTTGGCGCAATGGTGACAGCCTGTTCAAATCGCTCAATTGCTTTCTCGTTCTGCAATCGGAAATGTTCCGTCATACCCCACACGCGGAAATTCTCCGGGTTTCGTGGAGCGGCCGCTGCGGCACGCTGCACTGACAATCTCGCCTGCTCCAGGTACGAAGGCGGCGCATCCTTGTCGCTCTCATACGCCAGGACGTAGGCCCATCCGAGGCCGGACTGCGCGTCGGAGAAGACCGAGTCCGCCTGCACCGACTGGCCAAATGCATCAATGACCCGGGTTGCCTCCTGCCCGGCAGGGTGCAGGAGCAACGATCGTGCTCGGAGATAGGCCTCGTAGGCCTCCGGACTCGTTGTCGTGATCCGGTGCAGAGCCGCGTCTTCCTCCGGCGTCGGCTTCACGTTCATGGCCAGCAGACGTTTGCGCGCAAGCTCCTGACGGACTGCGGGAAGTTCCCGCAACGAGGTCTCAAGGTGCGTGGCCCATCTGGGCTTCGAGTCCAGGGTGTCATAGAAGCTCGGCTCCAGTGCGATTCCCGTACCGGTCCGGGATATGGTCCACTGGAGGGCAAAGTTCGCCCCGATGTTCTTTGCACTTTTGAGAGCGTCACGCCCGGGGCCGCGGAAAGCAAGCGACGTACCGGTCCCAAAGACCCGCAGGACGCTCACCTGTGAAAGTTCCCGAATGACTTCGTCAGTCAAACCGTCGGCAATCCATGCGAGGGCACTGTCGGAAGGCGTGGCAGCCGCCGGAAGAATCAGAACCGAATAGAGAGGCGGGCTAACAGCGTTACGGATGTTGTCGACGATCACGTACCCCGCGAGGAGCGCCACCAGAACAACGCCGGCGGTGATGAGAGGCTTTACAGGAATCCGAAACCCCGACAGCCGGCGCACAACCCGGTGGCTCAACGGCGGCCGCGGCGGCCCCACGGGACCTTTCTCCTCGGGCGGAAGCTCCAGACCAAGGTCGGGGGCCCCGACTGTCTCCGGCGTCCCCCAGAAATCCTTTTCGCTCCCCTCAGAGAGAGGAGGCGGAGAGGGCTCCGGCTCCGGCCGATCCGCCGCATCCTCGGCTCTCCGCCTCGCCTCTTCCTTCTTGATCAACTCGGCAATGCGCTGGGCTTTGACGATCTGCTGGCGGAGCTTCTGTGCTTCCTCGCTCGCCGGATCGAGGGCAAGGAGAACATCGACCGAGACAAGTGCCTTGTCGTACTTCTCCTGTTGATAATCGTTGTTCGCCGCATCCAGCAGTTCGACAATCTTCTTCCGCTGGGCGGCACGCTGTTCGCGGGTGCCAGCGACATCCTCTTTCGGCCTTACCTCCGCTCCAGGTTGGGTCGTCTCTTTCGCCCGCCGACGTTCCTGTGCAGCGGCGATCCGGCCCCGGAAATCCTCCAGCTCGCCGCTGCCGGGAATCAGTCCGCTCAAGTCGGCCAGCAATTCCGAAGCCTTCTCGAGCTTCCCGCGGTCAAGCGCAATCATCAGACGTTCACGGAGCACAAGGATTTTCTGGTCACGGACCGCCTTCGGGAGCTGCGACGCATGCTCGGCGGTTGGAACCGGGAATGGAGCCGGAGTCGATACCGGCGGGAATCCCGGGCTGGCCTCGTGCGGGGGGGGAGCGGGTTCTTCTTCCTTTTCCAGCCTCGTCAGCTCGGCTTCCTCGGCTCGACGCCGGATCTCCTCCAAGAGCCTCTCCTTGTCTGCCGGGCTCTGTTTATCCGGATCATCAGTCATCGTTCTGCAAGCATTCGAGCATAGCGGCAACCTCGTTTCAATTTTCAGAATATATCCAATAGAGCAACGAATGTCAACAAATGCCCGCTTGACTTCCAGGCCTAAACTCGGTAAGTTTGCGGTGCTCTCGATCATTCACTCTGGAGAACCCGCATGATGGTCTTCGTGTTCTTTGTCATACTCGTCGGCATCATCCTCTTCTGGGCGGTTGCCCAGTACAACCGGCTCGTCACATTCCGGAACCAGGTTCAAAACGGCTGGAAACAGATCGATGTACAGTTGAAACGCCGGCACGATCTGATCCCCAACCTCGTCAACACGGTGAAGGGTTACATGGGGTTTGAGCAGGAAACCCTCCAGAAGGTGATCACGGCGCGCAATGCCGCCGCCTCGGCCAGCGGCATCCAGGATTCCGCGGAAAAAGAGAACGTCCTGAGCGGCGCCCTCACGCGACTCTTCGCGCTCGCAGAGAACTATCCGACGCTCAAGTCAAACGAGAACGTCCGCCAGCTCCAGGAAGAGCTCTCCAGCACGGAGAACAAGATCAGCTTCGCGCGTCAATTCTACAATGACATCGCCACCAAGTTCAACATCTCCCAACAGACGTTTCCGGGGAACTTCATCGCCGCCCTCTTCCGTTTTCAGCCAGCAGAGCTCTTCGAGATTCGTGAAACGGCCGAACGTGACGTCCCGACCGTCGATCTCTCCCTCAGGAAGTAGCTGCCGGCATTGATGGGCACGCTACCAAAGAACATTTACGAGCAGCAGGCTGCCAACAGGAGGAACACCGCGTTTGTAGCCTGCGCGTTCATCCTGTTTTTTGGCTTTCTCGGTTTCGGCTTCGACGCCTTCCTGCTGGGATTCCCTCCAAGATCGACTGACCGCGACTTCGGGGTTCCCTTCCCGGTGGTTACATTCATCGCCCTTGCATACGCCGGATTCACCACTGCACGATCTCTCCGCAGCGGCGACTCTGCAGTCCTCCGGTCTGCCTGCGCCGAGCCGGTTCCGGAAAACGATCCCGCCTACCGTCAACTGGTCAACATCGCTGATGAAATGTCCATCGCATCCGGCATCATTCGGCCGAAACTCTATCTGGTCAAAGACCCTGACCCCAACGCATTCGCGACCGGAAGAGACCCGGCGCACGCCTCCATAGCGGTCACACAAGGACTGGTCGAGAAGCTGAGCAGGGAGGAGCTGCAGGGGGTGATCGCTCACGAGATGAGCCACATTCGCAACAACGACGTCCGGTTGATGACAGTGGTCGCGGCGCTGATCGGGGCAGTGATGTTACTGGTAGAGTTCGGACTTCGAACGATGCGATTCGGAGGGGGGCGGAAGAAGTCATCCTCAACGGGGCGGAGCGGCGGGGGCGCCGGCCCGGTCCTTTACGTGCTCTGGCTCCTCGCGATGGTCGTCGCACCCTTGGTTTCCCAGCTGCTTGCCTTGGCGGTCTCGCGCCAACGAGAATATCTCGCTGATGCTTCCGGCGCGGAACTCACGCGAAACCCTGGTGCCCTGGCTTCAGCCCTTGAGAAAATCGATGCCGCAGACGAACCGACCCGTGCCATTAAGAAAGGGACCGGCAACTTGTGCATCGCCGACCCCCTCGGGCGCCAGGCCAACGAACGCGAGGGATTTCTGGCGGATCTCCTCGCGACCCATCCTCCGGTCCGGAAGCGGATCACGGCGCTTCGCGCCATGGCCTACCAGGGTGCCTGAGCCTTCAGTGCTGCCGTGCTGCGGCAAGAAGCGCAAGCAGATCCCCTTCGATCGTCGTTACCGGCTTTTCCACTATTCTCCCGATCTCCTCCCCATTCCTCAGGAAGATGAAGGTTGGAACTTGCTCAATTCGGTAGCGATCAGTCAGCCCGTCGCCGCTTTTCTTTGAGCGATCCAGTGCATACAGCCTGAGGCGTTCGCCCGACATCCCTGCGTAGTCCGCGATCTTCAGGAAGCACGGAACCTCGCGCTTGCTATCCGAGCACCACCAACCGAAGAAGACGATGGTCTCGACCCCCTCATTAACCGTGCGGATGAGACTCACCATGTTCGTATCGACGGCGTACGCGCTATACCCGGCCTCAAACGCGGCGTACGATGACGTTTTGAAAACGCTTCGGTTGACCCACCCGAGATCCGGCACGTCCGTCTGCAGTGATGTACACCCCCCCATACCCGCTGCCAGCAGAAGGAGCATCCAGGAAACGACGCGACCCCTACTCATGATTTACTTTTCCTTCTGAATCTGGTATATTGTCGCATGACCGAACCGCTCGATAGAAGATACGACGTTCAGAATCCATCTGCCATTGATGTCAAGGCGCTCGAGACTTTTCCCTACGAATATCCCGGGAAAGACATCATCGTCGCCATTGACACGGACGAGTTTACCGCCGTTTGCCCCTGGTCCGGGCTGCCCGACTTTGCGACGATCCGTGTCGAGTACATTCCCGCCCGGAAGGTCATCGAGCTCCGGTCTTTCAAATACTATCTGCTGTCGTACCGGAACGTCGGCATCTACCAGGAGCATCTGGTGAACCGGCTCCTTGAGGACTTGGCACGCTGTGCACGCCCGAAGTGGATGAAGATAAGCGCTGACTACAGGATTCGCGGCGGTGTGCACACGGTCGTCAGCCGCGAGTATCGGGCCCCCCGTTCCCGCCGATGAACGGCTTGGGGATAACCCTGATTGTCACGCTCTACGTGGCGTGCGAGCTGATCGCCAACATTACCGCAGGCCGGGCGGTATCGCTTTTCGGGCTCACCGCTCCTGGGGGCGTGTTCATCTATGCGCTGACGTTCACCCTGATTGACCTGATCAACGAGGGGCTGGGCAAGGCTGGTGCACAAAGGGTCGTTGCCGGTGCCTCCGCAGCCAACATTCTCTTTGCTCTCTACACAACGCTGGTTCTCGCTCTGCCGGCGCCGGCATTCTTCGGGAACGGCGATGCCTTCGCCGCCGTCCTGGGAGCAACTCCCCGCATTGTCATCGCAAGCCTTACGGCCTATATCGTAAGTTCCCTCATCGATGTCGAGATCTTCGCTGCATGGAAGCGGCGGGTGGGCGGATACAAATGGGTGCGGGTTCTGGCAAGTAATGCGGTTTCGACGGCAATCGACAGCGCGCTCTTCGTCACGATCGCCTTTGCGGGATCGCTCCCCCTCCTCCCCCTGATTTTCGGACAATACCTGATCAAGATGGCGGTGACGGTCGTCAGCCTTCCGCTGATTTACGCAACAAAAGGGATCAGCGCAGGGACCGAGAGGTCTTGAGCAGTGTCGGGATGGTTGACTGATTCAGGAGAACCGCTTCACGAAGATTCCAGTGGTGCCGCCGGGCTTCTGCAATCCTTCCAAGATCGATATCGAAGGTCTGCACAGCCTGCTTTCGCCTGCCGCGGCTTGAGAAGATTTCTTCTCCGAACGGATCAAACGCGTACGAGAACCCTCCCTCCTTTCCCGCCGCGTTGCACCCCACAACGAAAATCTGATTTTCGATCGCCCGCGCTTTCAACAAAGACCTCCATATCTGGTCTCTGACTGCGGGCCAGCGTGCGGGGACGATAAGAAGGTGGATTCCGCGAAGCGCGAGTGCGCGGACCAGCTCAGGGAAACGAAGGTCAAAACAGACGATGCCGCCGGCCCGGACCTTCAGGCGCCTCAAGGAGAGTGTAAATGTCGTGATGCGCCGTCCGGGCGCAAAATACCGGTAATCCCCACCAGGCCGGAAGAGATGGATCTTTGCGAAGCGATGCCGGAGTCTACCCCGGGAAAAGACATGAGCCGTGTTCGTTCGCAGCCCGGACCGGTCCTCCGTCAGGACTGTTCCGGCGACGCAGGCCGGCAGATGCGGACCCGTCAGTTTTCGGAACCGACTCAGATAGGCATCGCCGGACCGGTGGGGTGGCGCACCGGCGGCGAGGGCTGCATACCCGCCGTCTACAAGTTCGGGAAAAACCAGGATGTCCACGTCTTTCACTTCAACCGGGAGCCTTCCCGGACCAACCCACGCGGCGTCGTACGAAAGCCCGATGCGTATACTGGACATGGGAGTCGCTCAGACCCGGCAGATATTGACCGCGCGTTTCCCCTGCTGGCTATTCCTCACTTCAAAGGTCACCCGGTCGCCCTGCTGCAGCGTTTCCCTGAAACCCGTTTCTTTCACATTGCTCTGATGGAAGAAGATGTCCTCCCCCCCCTCCATCGTGATGAAACCATACCCCTTCAATCCATTAAAGAACTTTACCGTCCCATTCATAGCACCGCATCCCTTCCGTTAGAAAAAAAACAACCCCGGCGGGTAGTGCCGGGGCTGCAAGATCAACGTCGTACCAAAATCAGATTTTCGACACGTTCGAGGCCTGCAAGCCCTTGGGACCTCTCTCAACTTCGAACTGGACCTTGTCGCCTTCGTTGAGTGTCCTGTAACCTTCGCCCACGATTGCTTTGTAGTGGACGAACACGTCTTCCCCGGACTCACGCTGAATGAATCCGTACCCCTTGGTTCCGTTGAACCACTTGACAACTCCCTTTTCCATGGGAGAACTCCTCTATAGAATGAGACGAAACGTACGGCAAAGCCGCCCGCCTTGGGCACCCGATTTATTGCCTCTTAATAGCCAACAGACCGGTTAGCGGGTGTCAAACCTCAACTATCACCGCTGTTACGAGCGATTGCTGAACGCTTCGAGGAGCAACTCCCCACAGCAACGGAACCATTAAGCGCAAAAAACGGTGTACTGAATTTGCTCGGTCAAGATAGCACATTGATAATTGAATTGCAAGCAAACCCCTTAAAAAACAGAGGAGGCGGCGTATCGCGCGCCGCCTCCGAGGACCAGGCACCTCCAATCCCACCGATGGAGGTGCCAGGGGAAAAACCGCTCTATTGCAGAGTCAGGATGAGCTCTTCTCCAAGTGTCACGCTGCAGGCCACTGTAAACCAGCACTGCGCATCCATCTCTTCGAGAAGAATGGCCTCCAGGAGGTCTTTTTCCTCCCGCGAAAGTCGGGGAAAACTATACCGGATCTTCATGGCAGCTCCTTCCTGTTCTGCTCATGCTCAGCAAACCTGCTATCTTATTGAACGAAAAGCATGCCATAAAAGTTTTGCAGGAATTGATATAAAAACAACAAAGATATTGTCCACTTTATGACACATTGTGCAAATTCCATGATACACCGGCCAGGCAAGAGTCAACTCGTTCGTCAATCTCAACTCTCAGGGGGGCTTCCCGACATTTCCATTGACATTTGAACCGCTCATTTTCTATATTGTATGGTCGCTTTTCCCACAAATTTCGACCATTTTATTGCATTTTCAGGAGAATCCTCGATGTTTAAAGAAATAGAAAAGCTTCTTGGCACTGACGCGAAAAGCCTGCTCGAACACAAATGCAAAGGTATCCCAAAATCCTCCCTCCATCTCCCTGGGCCGGATTTCGTCGATCGCGTCTTCATCCCCTCTGATCGGAAACCGGGAGTCCTCAGAAGTCTTCAACAGATGTTTAGCCATGGCCGCCTCGCAGATACGGGTTATCTCTCCATTCTCCCGGTTGACCAGGGTATCGAGCACTCGGCTGGAGCATCGTTTGCCCCGAACCCGGCATATTTCGATCCCGAAAACATCGTGAAGCTCGCCATCGAGGGGGGATGTAACGCTGTGGCATCCACCTTCGGCGTCCTCGGCTCGTGCGCCAGAAAGTATGCCCACCGGATCCCGTATATTGTGAAGATCAACCACAACGAATTCCTCTCGTATCCGAACACCTACGACCAGATCATGTTCGGGGACATCGACATGGCTTTTGAGATGGGCGCTGTGGCAGTCGGTGCAACGATCTATTTTGGATCGGAGGAGTCGAAACGGCAGATCCAGGAGGTGACATCCGCATTCAAATATGCGCATGAACTCGGGATGGCGACTATCCTCTGGTGCTACACCCGGAACGCGGCCTTCAAGACGAAAGAGAAGGACTACCATGTCTCTGCCGACCTGACCGGACAGGCCAATCACCTCGGCGTGACGATCGAGGCCGACATCATCAAACAGAAGCTCCCGGAGAACAACGGTGGATTCACCGCGCTCAACTTCGGAAAGACTCACAAGAAGGTCTACAGCGAACTGACCACCGATCACCCGATCGACCTGACCCGGTATCAGGTGGCGAACTGCTACATGGGGCGCGCCGGATTGATCAATTCGGGCGGCGCATCCGGCACGAATGACCTCGCCGAAGCGGTCCGCACTGCGGTCATCAACAAACGGGCAGGCGGCACGGGCTTGATCTCGGGACGGAAGGCCTTCCAGAAGCCGATGAACGAGGGGGTCAAACTCTTGAATGCCATTCA
>DAIUKN010000061.1:5165-9940 GCA_036848195.1 Bacteroidota bacterium | reverse complement strand
CTCGCCGCAATTCTATCTCTGACAGCAAAGCTTGAACAACTAGCCACACAATAGTATGACCCGCATGCCGCGATTCCCAATATTCACCACGCTCCTCATCTCCCTCCTCGTCGGTTGTACTCAGAAACGCCCGGAGACCGACGAGGAGACGTCGTCCACGGTCTCAGCGGTTGTTGCCGTAAAGACCGCCCCGATCATGAGGGGAAGTATCGACGTTGAGGTAACGGCAACGGGCAAAATCGAAGCGTTGAGGAGGGCAAAGATCGTTTCTCCTCTTGCCGGCAGAATTCAAACACTCAGCGTCGTCGAAGGAACCTCGGTGAAAGCAGGAGATGTCGTGGCTGTCATCCAGTCCAAGGAGGGGTACGCTACCATTGCCGGGGCGGAGGCGCTCCTTCGGTCCGCGCGGACCCCTGAAGAAAGGAGCGAGGCACAACGAACGCTTGATCTCGCCCGGTCCACCCAGAATGCCTTCCGCGTTCTCGCGAGGTCCGATGGCGTTGTAGCAACGCGCAGTGTGAACGCCGGAGAGTTCGTCTCCGAAAACGCAGAACTGTTGACACTGGTCGACCTGTCCAGTCTCGATTTTGTCGCCGATGTCCCGCTCCCCGATCTCCCGTTGGTTCGACACGGGCAGGCCTGTACCGTTCAGTTTCCCTCACTGCCCGGAGAACGGTGGAACACACGGGTCGACGCGATCTATCCCCAAGCCGACGCGCAAAATCAAACAGCAAAGGTCCGGCTTCGTTTCGTCGGAAGCCAGCCGCATCTGGAGTCGTCTCTGAAGACGGACATGGCGGGGGTCGCGCACATCGTCGTTGGAAAGCATCCGGATGCGTTCATTGTGCCAAAGGCATCCCTGCTGCGGAACGACGAGACGGGCACACACTCTGTGGTAACCATAACGGACGATTCTCTCGCAAAGGCCGTTCGCGTAACTCTCGGCGCGACGACGGATTCCACGGCGGAGGTGACGGGTGACGCGCTTCACGAGGGGATGCGCGTGATCGTCGAGGGGCACTACGCCCTCGCGGATTCCACCCGGCTGGCGGTGGATCTGGAGAACCGATGAGTCTGTTTGAGTACGTCCGGCGCCATTCAAAAGCGATCCTCTTCACCATCGTCGTCCTCTGCGGGTCCGGCCTTGCACTCATGCTGAACATGCCGGTGTCGCTCTTCCCCGACGTCACCTTCCCGCGTATCGTGATCCTCGCCGACAATGGGGAGCAGCCCCCCGAACGGATGATGGTGGAGGTGACAAAACCACTCGAAGAAGCAGCAAGCTCTGTCCCGGGAGTCAGGCTCGTCCGCTCCATAACGAGCCGGGGCTCGTCGGAGATTTCCATAGGCCTCGATTGGGGAAGCGATGTGCTGCAGACCCTGCAGCTCATTCAGGGGCGCATTGCGAATATCCGGAACACGATTCCCGCATCCGCAATGATCCAGGCCGAGCAGATGCAGGTGTCGGTCTTCCCGATCCTGGGATACAGCCTCACATCCGACTCACTCAGTCTCGTAGAGCTGCGCGACATCGCCCTCTATCAGATCCGCCCCGCCCTGATGCGCGTGAAGGGTGTCGCCAAAGTGGAGGTCACTGGCGGCGACACGCGGGAATTCCTTGTCGCCATCTCGCCCGCAAAGCTTGCAGCGTACCGCCTCGATGTGCGTGACGTCGCCACCGCCGTTCAGCGCACAAACAGGCTGGCCTCCTCCGGTCTCGTCGACAACAACCACCAACTGTACCTCTCGCTCGTCTCGGGGCTCTTCACAACCTCCGGAGAGATTGCCGCTGCCGTCGTGACCGTGCGCAACGGCGTCCCCGTGCACGTGGGTGATCTCGCGGAGGTCAAGCCGGCTGCCGCCGACAAGTACATTCGCACAACGGCCCATGGACAGGACGCGGTGCTATTGAACATCATTAAGCAACCGACCGGGAGCACCGTAGAGATCGGCAGCGACGTCATTGCGGAGCTCTCCAGCCTGCGGCTCCCTGCCGCCGCCAGGATCGAGAATTTCTACGACCAGGGAGGGTTTATCTGGAGCTCGATCCGGAGCACGCGCGACAGCATCATTGCCGGTATCATTCTCGCCATGATTGTCCTGCTGGCATTCCTCCGCAGCTGGAGGGTCACCATCGTGGTCGCACTTGTGGTCCCGGCCACGATTGCTGCGACATTCGTCTGTCTGAGCGCGGTCGGGAAGACCATCAATATCATGACGCTCGGCGGAATAGCTGCGGCAGTCGGCCTGATCATCGACGATTCCATCGTTGTAATCGAGAACATCTTCGCACACTTTGTCGTCTGGAAGTCGAGGCCCGCCAACGGCGTGGCGGGCTTCACCGGTCTCGCTGCCAGCTCTCTGCGCGAATTGATGCCCGCCGTTATCGGCTCGACGGCGAGCACGATCGTCATTCATATCCCGCTCGCTTTTCTTGGCGGGGTCACGGGCGCGTTCTTTGCCTCACTCTCCGTGACCATAGTCTTCGCCATGCTCATTTCGTTCGTCCTGTCGATCTCTCTGGCCCCGCTCCTTGCGTCGTTCGTCCTGAAAGAGAAGGACATTGAACATGAGCTCTCCAGAGACCAGCATCAATCCCGTCTTGCTCGCTGGTACGAGCGGACTCTCCCCGTGTTGCTGCGATACCGTCTCCTCTTCATCCCGGCGGCCCTGCTGATCGTCGCTGCCACATATGCTCTGTACAACCGGATCGGGAGTGACTTCATGCCGGACATGGATGAAGGAACGTTTGTCCTCGACTATAAGACCCCCCCCGGCACGTCGCTCAGCGAGACAAACCGCATCCTGATGAATGTCGAGCGGATTCTGATGGTCGTTCCGGAAGTGGAATCCTATTCACGGCGCACCGGGACGCAGCTGGGCTTCTTTATCACGGAAGCAAACGACGGAGATTTTCTCGTGAAGCTGAAGAGCTCGCGCACGCGCCGGATCGACGACGTGATCGCTGACGTGAGAGAAAGGATCTCCGCATCTGAACCCCGGCTGACCCTTGAATTCGGACAGCTGATGATGGACGTCATCGGCGATCTGACCAACAACCCATCTCCTGTGGAGATCAAACTGTTCGGCTCCGACAACAATATCCTTCAGGCAAAGGCAGAGGAGGTCCGGTCACGTATCGCGACAATCCCCGGTGTCGTCGATGCGTTTAACGGCATTGTCATCTCGGGCCCGTCTTTGATCGTCCATGTCGACCCTTTGAAAGCATCACTGGCCGGTTTCACCACGACGGACATTCAGGAACAGCTGGAAACGATCATGCGGGGCCGGGCGGAGAGCGATATCCAGCGCGGAGAGAAGCTGATCGCCATACGCGTTCGCTATCCCGACGCCTATCGCTCCGATATGCGAGAAATCGAAGAGTCCCGCCTGATGAATGCGCGCGGCGCAGCCATCCCCCTCCGCTCGATCGCCACAATTGAGCGGACGGCCGGACAGGCGGAGCTCCATCGGGAGGGCCTGCGACCACTTGTGGCCGTAACAGCCCGGATCGCCGGGCGTGACCTGGGCCGCACCGTCGCGGATATCCAGAAGAAGCTCTCACGGGAACTCGTCGTTCCCCCCGGCGTGACGATTCTCTATGGCGGAGTCTATCAAACGCAACAGGAGTCTTTCCACGGACTCCTTCTTGTTTCGCTTGCTGCGGTGATGTTGGTTTTTATCGTGCTGCTTTTCGAATTTGGCGAGTTTGCCGTCCCGGTATCCATCTTCATCATCAACATTCTCTCGCTCTTTGGCGTGTTCGGGGCGCTCTGGCTCGCCGGGATTTCGTTCAATATCTCGAGCTTCGTTGGCATCATCATGATCATCGGGATTGTGGCGGAAAATGCCATCTTCGTTCTCCATCAGGTGAAACGGCTGCAGGCGGACGGCACACCGCTTGAAACCGCACTCATCCGTGGAGGTGTGATGCGCGCCCGGCCCATCGTCATGACCACACTTGCAGCAGTGTTTGCCCTTCTTCCCCTGGCCCTGGGCCTGGGGGCGGGCGCGCAGATGCAGCAACCCCTTGCCATCGCGGTCATTGGCGGCTTCTCCCTCTCCAGCACGCTGCTGTTCTTCGGACTCCCTGTGGTGTATCGTCTCATCAAGCGAGGGTAATTCACGCTGCTCACAGTATCGACGGAGGGTGACCATGATACGATCCCGTATCGCACACATGCTGTTCATGGGTGTTTTTCTCTTCATTTCTTCGATGCAAGCCACGCCGGCAGGCTCCGGCTACCATATCATTGACAGCCTGCGCCTTGGGGGCGAAGGCGGATGGGACTACCTCTCGGTCGATACCGCCGCCCAGCGGCTCTACGTCTCGCGCGGGACACGCGTTCAGGTGGTGGATCTCGCGAAACTCTCCATCATAGGCGAAATCCCGAACACTGCCGGAGTTCACGGCATTGCACTCGTACCTGACTTGGGAAGGGGTTACACCAGCAACGGGCGGGATTCATCGGTGACCATCTTCGATCTGAAATCGCTCACCGTGATCGCCACCCTCAAGATCAATGCGCGAAACCCCGATGCGATCCTCTACGATCCGTTCTCACGGCGCGTCTTCACATTTAACGGCGGGAGCGCGAATGCAACGGCAATCGATGTCGGGTCCAACTCCGTTGCCGGTACCATCCCTCTGGGCGGGAAGCCCGAGTTCGGCGTCTCGGATGCCCGCGGAAGGATCTACGTGAACATCGAAGACAAGAGTGAGGTGGCCATGATTGACCCGATGAGTCTGACGGTGTTGAAACGATGGACCCTCT
>DAIUKN010000061.1:0-5155 GCA_036848195.1 Bacteroidota bacterium | reverse complement strand
CCCGGCGAAGAACCGACCGGTCTTGCCCTCGACCGCGAGCACCGACGGCTGTTTGCGGTCTGTGCCAATCGGCTCATGGTGGTCCTGAACGCGGATTCAGGCAACGTAGTCGCAACGCCGGCGATAGGCGACGGGGTCGACGGAGTGATGTTCGATCCTGCCACGCGCCTTGCATTCAGCTCCAATGGCGAAGGGACCATGACTGTTGTTCGCGAGGAGACGCAGGCAAAGTATACGGCGGTAGAGACGGTCCCCACACGACGAAGTGCCCGCACGCTGGTCCTCGACGAGAAGTCGCATCTCATCTACACGGTGGCGGCACGGTTCGGTCCACCACCTCCGCCGACCGCAGACCGGCCTCGCCCCCGGCCGACAATCGTGCCGGAGAGCGTAACGCTCTACGTTATCGGTCGATGATCTTCACAAAAGAGGCTCTGATGTTTCTGAGCCTCTATGCTTCGCCCCGGGATTCCATTGTTCACCTGCCTCTGGATCGTCGCGGATTTCTTCCGTATCTTATGGAAGAAGAGTCACCACCCGTCTCCCGTATGAAACGATTCCTGTTCCGCCTCGTCGTCACTTGTGTACTGCTCCTCCCGTCGGCTGCATTGTCACAAGGCACCGTCTACCTCGTACTCGGATCTGACACGGGCATCTGGGAAGGAATGGATGTTGGCCGCTATGCGTGCACGTATACATTGGGCCTCTTCACCGACCCGTCGCGCAACGCCGCCCGCGTGATGGATCCTGCCTTCCGATCGGGACTCCTGGATTCGTACGGCACTCCCGTCAAGCTCACCTGGTGGATGATGGCGGGCAATATCTTCCGGCATGCCACCAACACCGATGTGCCCCACCCGAACACAATGACCCTGTTCCTGATGAAGAAGTACGACGGCGCGGCAATCCGCAGGTGGGGGGACGAGCTTACACTTCACTACCATACCTTTGTTTGGACAGACTACGACGGGGACGGGAAGTGGTACTGGAATCAGGCGAAGGAATTCACAGAGTCGGCCGACGACTTCGACGAAACACTCGCCGAGATGCTGCTCGACGAAGAGGTGTTTCCCGTTTCGTTCCGGAGCGGCTGGCATGCAATGGACAACCCCTGGCAGCAGCGGCTGGACAGCCTCCTCCCTTACAGCCTGCACAACGACTGGCCTGCAAAACGCGCTGACCCTACAGAGCCCATCGACAACGTCTACGACTGGTCGCGTGCGACGTCGGCGTTCGTTCCGTTCCATCCCTCTCTTACGGACTACCAGATCTCTGGTGCGGGTCGGGGATGGAACGTCCGGTCCACGTATATGTCGGGCGCTGATTCGACATTCATGGCCAAGATATTCGCGGAAGCGGCAAAAGGAACAGACCAGGTGGTCTGCCTCTGGGCCCATCTTCCGGAGACCGATTTCCTCGACAATATCCGAAAGGTCGACGCCTCCGCACACCGTGCCGCCGCGGCCTTTCCCGCGGTCCGCTATCGTTATTGTACAGCCGTTGAGGCAATGCAGGCATGGAGACGCACCGCCGACACGACAAGACCGATTGTTACCCTGGAGGAATCCGGCGCGGGAACCGCAATCCGGTGGACGGTGCGAAGCGACGAGCCGCTCTTTCAGCCCGAACCTGTCGTGGCAGTGAAAGACCGCTACGAGCAGTATCGAATGATTCCCTGCGTCCGCCAGGGAGACCGGCAATGGCAAACGGCAGTGGCAGTTCCCCGGGATGACGTGGCCAGGGTGGGAGTGGCAGCAACCGATACGGCCGGAAACTCCACCATCACGATCCTTCGGTATCTCCCCGACGAGGTCTTTGTCGACGATGAAGATACCTCCAGGGTCAGTGCCACCGGCTCCTGGACGGTTTCGCAGACTCCGGCCTGGGGACGGACCAGCAGAATCGCCACTCTCCACACCGGGGAAACCGCCTCCTTCCGGTGGACGCCGTCGCTCACACATTCGGCCCGCTATAATATCTTCATCCAGATCCCCGCTGTTTCGACTGCCGCACGATCGTGCGTATTCCGGTTTCTCCGGGATGCGACGGTTGTAGACTCGGTCAGCTTTTCTCAACCTTTGAACCCGGGGAGTTGGGTCTACCTCGGCTCACGGTTTCTCGGTCCGATTGACCAGCACACGCTCGAGCTCGCTGCCTCTGGCACCGGACAGGACGGGCTTCATCTGGCCGCCGACGTGGTGAAGTACTCTCCATTGATCCGCAATCGATGGCTTGTTGTCCCTCCGAATCTTGACGCCGGCGAAATTGTCGCCCAAGAGTCAAACCGTCGTTCGATCGTCCTTCAGAACCAGGGGATCGAACCGGTGACCATCTCGCGTATCTCCTCGCAGTCTCGTATTACCTCGGTTGAAGAGCCTTTCCCTGTGATGGTCCCCCCGATGGGGAATCGGACAATCACAATCCAACTGCTGGCAATGAACGCAGGCCCTCTGGTGGACACCCTTCGTATCACGAGCGACGACCCCCGTCATCTTCTGACACAGATCACCGTTACCGGCATCGCACGAGACTATTTCGTTGTCGTAGACGACCGGGACTCTCTTGCGTACCTGGAAACCGGATCCTGGAGTTTCAGTGTGGCGCAGGCCTACGGCAGCACCAGCAGATACGCTTATCCTGCAGTCGGGGTTTCGGCAACATTCACAGTCAGGCCGAAGAAAAGCGGTCTGTATGAAGTCCTCAGCATCGTGCCGACCACCGTCAATGCTTCTCTTCGCGCCCGATATCTGCTCGTGGTGAACGGCACTCCCGTTGACTCGGTGTTTCTTGACCAGAATGCCGGGAGCGGATCGTGGGTTTCTCTCCTGCGGCACACTCTCGCTGCAGATGCCGACGTGAGAATCGTCATCACCGATGCTATGGCGACTCCCTCTTCTGGAAAAGTTCTGCGGGCTGATGCCATCCGCTTTCAGTGGCTGCCGGACGGCACTACTGCCGTGACGGGGGGCGGACCAGACTTCCCCACGCTGTACGCGCTCACTCAGAACTTTCCCAATCCATTTAATCCGACAACAACGATCACGTACCAAATCCCAAAGGCAAATTTGAGTTTTGGAACCTCAGATCCTGGATTCGTGTCATTAATAGTGTACGACGTGCTCGGCCGGGAAGTCGCTACGCTGGTGAATGAGAGGAAAGGTCCCGGTGTGTATATGGCGACATTTGACGCCTCGGGCCTGGCAAGCGGGGTCTACTTGTACAGGTTAGCAGCCGGGAGTCCATCGACAGGCACCGGGAACAGCTTTGTCCAGTCCCGGAGGATGCTTCTCATCAGGTAGGGCGATCATCAGGTCGAATTGGATTGGGTTGAGAATCTCGCTTAGATTTCTCGCTCTTTCGCGGTATTGGGACCTGGTCATACGGCCTGGTCATTCGGTCTCAGTAGGAATGCACCAGATTTCCAGAGCCCGGGGACTGCACCTACAAAGGAATTGTGACAGAGTTTCTCTATGAATGCGAGCCGATTGGGCTTGCTCAGAACAATCGAGGAGAGACCACCAGTGACCCAGATCAGGAATCTCTTATTGTTGTGCTGCCTGAGTCTGTTGCTTGCCGCGGCGCATGCTGAACCTGCAACAATCTATACTGCGGCAAAGAGGACCGCAAAAGTCCGGTTGGCAGCCCAGGAAATCCGAAGATACTTTTATCTCCGAACAGGGCTGCTGCCGGAGATCAAGGCATGGGGCGCCAAAGCCGGATTGTCTGAGATTACCTTCTTTCTTCTCACTCGATCTGATTCCCTCCCGCAGCTGCCGGACGGAGTCTCGCTTCCGAAGACCATCGCTCAACTGGAGAAGGAAGGCTTTCTTCTTCAGACCGTGTCGCATGAGGGGAAGAAAGTCCATGTGATTGTGGGAGGTGATGAGTCGGGAGTGCTGTATGGCGCGTATGCCTTTGCGGAGCAGATGGGGATCCGGTTCTACCTCCATGGCGACGTCGTCCCTGATGCAAAGATCGAGCCGAAGAGTTTCTCCGCAACGGAAAGGACCGGCAAACCGTTGTTCAGCGTCCGTGGCATCCAACCGTTTCATGACTTCCCCGAAGGTCCTGACTGGTGGACGGAGGATGACTACAAGGCCGTGTTTTCTCAGCTTCCCAAGCTCAAGATGAACTTCTTCGGGCTTCATACATACCCGGAGGGTGGCGTCGGCCCCGAGCCTCTTGTCTGGATTGGACTCAAAGAGGAGATTGAGGTCAATGGCGATGTGAAGACCTCGTATCGATCGAGACACTTCACCAACGTCAACGGAACCTGGGGATACGTGAAGCGCTTGACTTCTGCCTACTCAAACAGGCTGGGAGATCTGTTTGCGGAGGATGTCTTCGGCACGACATATATGAAGGGAAGCCAGGGGTGGCCAACCGACGCTCAACAAGAGAATGCGTTGTTCAACAATACGGGGACCTTTTTTTCGGACGTGTTCGGCTACGCGAGGGAACTTGGAATCCGTACCTGTGTGGGAACCGAGACGCCTCTGATCATTCCAGCGCAAGTAAAGGAGAGGCTGAAAACGAAGGGGATAAATCCCGATGACCCGAGAGCAACGCAATTGCTGTACGAAGGGATGTTCGAGTGGGTAAAGAGAAGATACCCGGTAGACTACTATTGGTTCTGGACACCCGAAGATTGGACCTGGAGACAAAACACGCCGGAGGAACTCCAGAAGACCAAGGGGGACCTGGAGGCAGCCATGCGCGCAGCAAAGAAGGTGGATGCTCCGTTCACGCTTGCCACCTGCGGATGGGTGCTGGGTCCCGCAAATGACCGATCCCTCTTCGACCAAATCCTCCCCAAGACCTGGCCGATGAGCTGCATCAATCGCTACGTCGGATTCGAGCCGATTGAAGCTGATTTTGCAAAAACAAGGGGGCGGCCGTTATGGGCAATCCCGTGGCTGGAAGATGATCCTGCTCTTCTCCTCCCGCAACTCTGGGCAGGACGGATGCGCCGTGATGCAGTTGACGCGGCGGCGTACGGATGCACCGGGTTGATCGGCATTCACTGGCGCACACGCATCCTGGGCCCGAATGTTTCTGCGCTGGCCGCAGCGGCTTGGGAACAATCCTGGAATCCAAGACTGGGCGTCAAAGCAACCCCTGAGGAGGCGGTGGAACGGAAGAAGACGATGAACCT
>DAIUKN010000060.1:0-10074 GCA_036848195.1 Bacteroidota bacterium | reverse complement strand
CCTCGTGACGCGCAGGGACAGATGTCGGCGTACGAAGCGTCGCTCGTCGGCACCCCGATCGCCAATCCCGACCAGCCTGTGGAGGTGCTGAGGACGATTCACTCGTTCGATCCGTGTATTGCCTGTGCCGTCCACATTCACGATGAACGCGGCCGCTACGTCCACCGGCTGAACACGTTCTGAGGGACCAGCCATGGCCACTACGTTGCAGCGGGTGTATGTGTGGGAACTCCCGGTGCGGCTGTATCACTGGGTGAACTTCCTGTGCGTCACGATCCTGGCCGTCACCGGCTATCTGATTGGCGCGCCGCTCGGCATCATCTGGGCGGATGAGGCGTTGTCGAGCTACTGGTTTGGGACCGTCCGGTTCGCTCATTTTGTTGCGGCCTTTTTCTTCTTTTTCAATTTCCTCTTTCGTATTTACTGGGGATTTGTAGGCAACGAGTTCGCGCGATGGCACAACTTTATCCTCCACCGCAAGAGCCAGCTCAAAGAAGTCGCCGACGTCCTCCGCGTGGACGTCCTCCAGTTTAGCGGAAAACCCCTTGAATCGATCGGCCACAACAGTCTTGCAGGCTTTACGTACTTCCTCAGCTTCCTGGCATTCCTTTTCCAGTCCATAACGGGATTCGGAATGTACTCCGCGATGAGCGACGCTTTTGTTCCGCATCTGTTCAGCTGGATCGTCCCGCTGATGGGCGGGGACTTTGCGGTCCGCCAGTGGCATCACATGATGATGTGGTTCTTCGTCATCTTCTCCATCATTCACGTCTATCTCGTGTTCTATCACGACTATATCGAGGGACGAGGCGTCACTTCATCCATGGTCGGCGGATGGAAGTTCATCGAAAAAAGAAAGAAAGCTGAATCCAGATAGAAACAGTACGCCGCGGCATTCCCACCAACGACGCCGTGGCGGCGATAGCTCCTCAATCCACCGCGCCTGCAGCGACCCTCCGCCCTCCCAGCGGAGGGTCGCCCGAAGCCACGGGACGCGTCCCGGGCAGAGAGCTCCGGCTGATCCCTCCCGCCGTTGTTGAAACTTGACCGCACAAGTGGTAGATTGCTCACGTATGAATTCCGCCGGACACACACTGATTCTCGGCATCGGCAATCTCTTGATGGGAGACGAAGGTGTCGGCGTCCACGCGATCCGACATATCCAGCAGGAACAGTGGCCGGACAGCGTTCGGCTGCTCGACGGCGGGACAGGAGGCTTCCACCTGCTGTCACTGTTCAAGGAATACGATCCGATCGTCCTGATTGACGCGACGATGGACGGCAAGGAACCGGGAACGGTCACCATCACCAAGCCCCGCTTCGCGAGCGATTTTCCCCGCACTCTCACCGCCCACGACATCGGGCTGCGCGACCTGCTCGAGTCTGCCACATTGCTCGGCCCGCTCCCCGAGCTCTACCTTGTTGCAGTAACCATCAGGGAAATCAGGTCGATGGAGATGGAACTCTCGCAGACTCTTCACGCCTCGCTCCCCCGAATCGCCGAAGCGCTCCGCGGTATCGTGGAAACGGGTTCGCATCAATGATTGTGGAGCCGAATGTCCATGAGACACGGCATTCTCCTTGCGGCACCCTGTCTCCTGATCCTGTGCGCCTTCTGTCCACAGGCCGGAAATGGATTCGGCGACATCCCGTGGGGCGCTGCGTTCGATATCATGAAAGACAGATTCGAGCTCGTCCCTTCAGCAGCCGGGAAAACTCAGAGCCAGTATGTCTCCAATGTCGTCATCGTGGGGAAAGCCGAAACGAATGCGTGCGAGTTCGAGTTCAACAATGGACGGTTCTCCGGAGTGATTGTCACCACGCGGGGCGAACGGAATTCACACGCATTGCTGGCCTACCTCAAGAGCCTGTACGGTGATGGGATTCCGGAGAATCCACGCGCATGCCAGTGGTTTGCAGGAGCCACGCACGCCTCATACGACGAGGACAGCGAAGGGAATGCCTACGTGTACATATACTCCCTGAACTTCCAGAGCAGAGAAGAAAGACCGCCGCACCCTTGAACCAAGAACCATCATGCACGAGCTCTCGATAGCACAGAGCATCCTGGATATTGTTGTGCAACACCTCCCGCCGGGGAAGAACGCCGGCGTGAGATCTGTAAAGCTGAAGATCGGTGATCTTGCGGCCATTGTTCCAGACTCGCTGGACTTCTGCTTCTCGGCCATAACCATGGGAAGCCCATTCGAGGGCGCGAAGCTCGACATTGAGCACGTCCCGGTCACGGGAGAATGCAGGGACTGCGGAGAACGCTCCATCGTGAAGGACCACAGCTTTGTTTGTCCCGCATGTCTCAGCGGCAACCTGGCCATTGTCACCGGCAGAGAGCTGCAGGTCACCGAAATCGAACTCTTTGATGAACACCCGGAGTCCCTGTGAGCGTCATTACGATCGAACGGAAGATCCTCGAAAAGAACGACGAGATTGCCGCTGAAAACCGGGCTCTCTTCGCACGGCACGGCGTGTTCGTCATCAACATGGTAAGCTCCCCCGGCGCCGGGAAGACCAGCATTCTGGAGAGGTCGCTGGAACGGCTGAAAGGGGAGCTGAAGGTGGCTGTGATCGAAGGTGATGTGCAGACGGACCTTGATGCCCAGCGTGTCGCCCGCTACGGAGTCCCTGCCGTGCAGATTGTGACGCGAGGGGGGTGCCACCTCGAGGCGAACCTTGTGCGTGATGCGTTGAAAAACATCGACCTCTCGGGGATCCAGGTCCTGATCATCGAGAACGTTGGCAACCTGGTCTGTCCTTCGAACTACGATCTCGGTGAAGCGATGAAAGTGGTCGTCGCCAGCACGACCGAAGGGGATGACAAGCCGCTCAAATACCCGGCGATGTTCCGGAACGCCTCCGTCCTCGTCATCAACAAGATCGATCTGATCCCGTACGTGAATTCCAGCCTTTCCACCCTCCGCGGGAATGCGTTGCAGATCAACCCGGCTTTGAGGATTTTTGAGACGTCGTGTACGACAGGAGCAGGTATTGACGAATGGTGTTCCTGGCTCGCAGAGCGGGAACGGACCACCGGGTAGCATCTCATTCTATAGGGTCATCAGACTTCCGTTGTTGTTGCTTTTTTCCACACCGTCGAGGATTTAGCGTAATCGGGAATACTTCCCAAAACTGAAAAATGGCCGACCCCTCCGCCGGGATTAGGCCCCTTTCCTTCCCCCCTGAAGTGATCTCAGAATGGCATGTAAGTTGCAATTCAATACCGCGAAGAATGTGCACCCCGGGAAGGAACCATCTGCTTCTCTCCTGTTTCGATCTTGCCCGCGTGACATCTTGACGCGCACCAGACTTATTTCGAAAGAGCATGACACCGACAGCAAGCAAGAGCCCTCACCCCAGCGGTGATAATCGTTTCAAACTGCTGGACCGGGCGATCACCAAACACCAGGCGCGAGGCGACGCGCTGATCGAAGTCCTGCATGCGGCGCAGGGGATCTTCGGATTTCTTGAACCCGATCTTCTCATCTATATCGCGCGGGCGCTGAAATTGCCGTTGAGCCGGGTCTATGGCGTTGCCACGTTCTATCACTTCTTCACACTGAAGCCGAAAGGCGAGCATACATTCGTCCTCTGCACGGGAACCGCCTGCTACGTCAAGGGAGCGACCGAAGTCCAGAAAGCGGTGGAGCATTGCTGCAAAACGAAATTCGGGGAAACGACGCCTGATGGAAAGATCTCGCTCGTTTCGGCACGCTGCGTGGGCTCGTGCGGTCTCGCCCCGGTCGCGGTATTGGATAACCATGTTGCAGGCAAGCTGACCGTACAGGGAGCCGTCAATCAGATCGAACAGTGGCAGGCAAAAGCTCAGGAGGTTCCCGCATGACGGTTGAAGATCTCCAGGAAATGGCGGAAAAGGAGCAGACGCGCCAGCAGCAGATCAAGCATCGGATTCTCTGCTGCTCCGCGGCTGGATGCGTCTCCTGCGGTAGCCACGACACCCGCGACGCTCTGATGAAAGCCATCAACGACGCCGGGCTGGAAAAGGAATGCGAAGTTCTTGGAACCGGCTGCATGGGCCTCTGCGGCGAGGGACCGCTGGTCAAAGTGCAATCGGATGACACACTGTATCAGCAGGTTGACGGAGCGGTCGCCCGCAGGATCATTGAGGAGCACATCGTCGGCGGAAAGAAGATCCGCGAGAATCTCATTGATCAGAACGCTCCGTTCTTTGCATCACAGGTCAAGATCGTCCTCGAAAACTGCGGCCGCATCGATGCCGAGAGCATCGAGGAGTACATCGCGGCGGGCGGCTATGATGCCCTGGCGAAGGTCGTCACAGAGATGCAGCCCCAGGAGGTGATCGACGAAATTCGGAAGAGCGGCCTCCGCGGGCGCGGCGGTGCGGGATATTCCACGGGCCTGAAATGGGGGATCGTGCGAAAGTCGAAGAGTGATCAGAAATACGTTGTCTGCAACGCCGACGAAGGCGACCCCGGCGCGTTTATGGACCGGAGTGTGCTCGAGGGGGACCCCCACCGCATTCTCGAAGGGATGGCCATCGCCGGGTACGCGGTCGGCGCCAATCAGGGATTTATTTACATCAGGGCTGAATATCCGCTGGCCATCGAGCGGTTGCGCCTGGCAATCAAGCAGGCAGAACGGCTCGGCCTTCAGGGGAACAGGATTCTGGAATCGCAGTTCAATTTCCGGATCGACCTTCGAATCGGTGCCGGCGCGTTTGTCTGTGGCGAAGAGACCGCGCTGATCCGGTCGATTGAAGGCCGTCGCGGTCGTCCGCGCCCCCGACCGCCGTACCCTTCCGAAAAGGGTCTCTGGGGAATGCCCACACTCATTAATAATGTGGAGACGTACGCCAACGTACCCCCGATCATCAACCGCGGAAGCGCATGGTTTTCGGCCATAGGCACACCAAAGAGTACCGGCACCAAGGTGTTCGCCCTTGCGGGAAAAATCCGGAACACCGGATTGATCGAGGTCCCGATGGGGATCCCTCTACGGAAGGTCATTTTCGACATCGGCGGGGGAACACCGGAAGGGACAGAATTCAAAGCCGCGCAGACCGGGGGTCCGTCAGGGGGGTGTATCCCGGGCGATTTCCTCGACCTGCCGGTGGACTACGAATCGCTTGCCACCGTCGGATCGATCATGGGGAGCGGCGGCATGATTGTGATGGATTCCACCTCCAATATGGTCGACGTTGCCCGCTACTTCATGGACTTCTGCGTCGATGAATCCTGCGGGAAGTGTATTCCGTGCCGTGTCGGGACGGTGCACATTCACAAACTGCTCGACAAGATCTTCAGGGGCGCAGCGACCACAGACGACCTTGCGCTGCTCGAGGAGCTGTGCACGATGGTCAAGGAGACCAGCCTTTGCGGTCTGGGGCAATCGGCGCCGAACCCCGTCCTCTCAACGCTCCGATACTTCCGGAAGGAGTACGAGGTGTTGCTTCATCCGCCCGAAGTGTTCGTGCCCTCCGGAGACGGTCCGGATAACCCCTCGCACGCATAACAGGAATCACGCATGGCCATCCTCACGCTGACGATTAACGACGAGCAGGTCTCCGGAAAGGACGACGAGAGCATCCTGGAAATTGCCCGCCAGCACGGGATCTCCATCCCGACCCTCTGCCATCTCGACGGCCTCTCCGACGTCGGCGCTTGCCGTCTCTGTCTTGTGGAGATCGAGGGATCGCCGAAGCTGCAACCCGCGTGCACCACGCGACCGCAGGAAGGAATGGTGGTCCACACGAACACCGACAGACTCAAGAAGTACCGGAGAATGATCGTCGCCCTTCTGGCATCCGAAGGGAACCATCAGTGCGCCGTCTGTGTGGTGAACAACCACTGCGAGCTGCAGAACCTCGCCTATGACGTCGGGCTCCTCAACGTCAGGGTTCCCTATCTCTATCCACGGAACCGCGTCGACGCAACCCATGAGGATTTCATCATTGACCGCGATCGCTGCGTTCTCTGCACCCGGTGTGTCCGCGTCTGTCATGAAGTCGAGGGAGCACACGTGTGGGATATCGCGGGCCGGGGAATCCACTGCACGATTATCTCCGATATGAACCAGCCCTGGGGAACATCCGAGACGTGCACCTCATGCGGGAAATGCGTCCTGGTCTGCCCGACCGGTGCGCTGATTGAGAAGGGCGAGGGGGTCGCCGAAATGGTGAAGCGGACCGACTTCCTGAAATATATCGTGACCGCCCGCCAGAAGCGGGAATGGATCAACACCGAATCGGAAGATGAATGAGCACAATGAAACCGAGAGTCGCAACGGTCTGGCTTGGCGGGTGTTCCGGCTGCCATATGTCGTTCCTGGATATGGACGAGCGCCTGATCGAACTGGCAGAAAGAATGGACCTCGTCTACTCCCCCATAGCGGACATCAAGGGCTTCCCCCGTAATGTCGATGTCACACTCGTCGAGGGGGCCGTCGCGAACCTGGAGCATGAGGAATTTGCCCACCTGATACGACGGAATTCCCGGTACGTCGTCTCCTTTGGCGATTGTGCGGTCACGGGAAACGTGACGGCGATGCGCAACTCATATGATCGTGAGGCCGTCCTCGAGCGCTCCTACATTGAACTGGCAGACATTACACCCCAGGTCCCCCGCGACTATCCGACGATCGCCGAGCTGACGCCAACGGCACGGCCGCTCCATGAGCATATCAGGGTCGACGCCTTCATTCACGGGTGCCCACCCACTGCCGAACAGATCTGGATGGCGGTGAGCGGGCTGCTGGAGGGCAAACTCCCGGCCTTGTCCCACGTCTATTTGCGCTACGGATAAGAACTATGCCCAAGACAATCACGATTTCCCCCGTCACTCGCATCGAAGGGCACGCCAAAATCACGATCCATCTCGACGATCGCGGCGTTGTCAAGGACGCCCGATTTCACGTCAATGAATTCCGCGGCTTTGAGAAGTTCTGCGAGGGGCGGTTGATGTGGGAAATGGGCGGAATCACTTCGCGCATCTGCGGAATCTGCCCGACCAGCCACCTGATCACCTCCGCGAAGGCCGGCGATGACATCCTTGCGGTCGCCATCCCGGAGACGGCAGAATACCTGCGCCGGCTGGTCACGCTCGCCCAGTGGATGCAGTCGCATGCGCTCAGCTTCTTTCATCTTTCCTCGCCGGACTTTCTCCTGGGTTTCGACTCCGACCCGGCAAAGCGGAACATCTTCGGCCTCATCGCTGCCGACAAGGACTTCGCCCGGCGAGGAATCCGGCTCCGGAAATTCGGGCAGGAAATCATCGAAGTCCTCGGGAGCCGGCGGATCCACACTCCCTGGGCGGTCGCCGGCGGCGTCCGTGAACCACTCGACGCCGCCAAGAAGGACTACCTCCTGGCCTGGATCCCCGAGGCGAAAGAAACCGCGCTTATGGCACTGGAAACACTCAAGAAGATTCACGTCCGGTTCCAGAACGACATCCCGAATTTCGGGAACTTCCGCTCCCTGTTCGTCGGACTCGTCGCACCTGACGGCGCCCTTGAATACTACGACGGGACACTCCGCGTGATGGACGGTGCGGGGAATATCATCGACGACAAGATCGATCCGCGGAAGTATCACGATCATTTCGGCGAAGCTTCGGAAAACTGGTCATACCTGAAATTCCCCTACTACAAACCCCTCGGCTATCCAAAAGGGATCTACCGCGTGGGCCCGCTGGCGCGGGTGAACATTTGTGACTATATTGATACGCCCCTTGCGGAGAGGGAGCGGAAGCTGTTCAAGGCGGGCGCCGGTGATGCTGAAGCGGTAAACAATTCTTTCTTCTTCCACTACGCCCGCCTTATCGAGCTGCTCTTCTCCGTTGAAAAGGCGGAGATGCTGCTGAAGAGCCCCGCAATTCTGGGGCAGCACGTCCGTTCAAAGGCCATGATCAACAGGAACAACGGCGTGGGGGCCTCAGAAGCCCCGCGCGGCACGCTCTTTCACGAATACCAGGTCGACGACGACGGGGTGCTGCAAAAGGTCAACCTGGTGATTGCGACCGCGCAGAACAATCTGGCGATGAACCGGACCGTGTGTCAACTTGCCATGCGTTACCTTGATGGCAACACCATCACCGAGGGTATGCTCAACCGCATTGAAGCGGGCATCCGGTGCTTCGATCCATGCCTTTCCTGTTCAACCCATGCGATCGGCACGATGCCGCTCCATGTCCAGGTGGTGAATGAATCGGGCCATGTCCTGAACGAGGTGCGGAGGTGAACCAGATCCTTGTCATCGGATACGGAAATACGCTTCGCGGAGACGATGGCGCGGGCGTTGTGGCAGCAAAACAGATAGCCCGAAGGTTCCCACAGGTCGACGTCATGACCGTTCACCAGCTCCAGCCGGAGCTGGCCGAGACGATCACCTGGTACGATACCGTCTTCTTCGTCGACGCCAGCATCACCGCCAGCGACGTCGGGATAACGCCCCTCGCGCCCGGACAGGATCCACGCCCCGGAGGAACGCATGCCACCACGCCGGCCATGCTTGTCGCGTTGAGCAGTGCGCTGTACGGTCGTCAACCGGACAATATCTTCCTCGGCGCGGTGCCTGCCCTGATCTGTGACCATGGAGAGTCCTTGTCGCCCCTCACGGCCACAAAGGTGGAAGAATACGTCGATCGGTTCGCTCTTCAGCTCCTCAATCTCAAGACGGATTGCACGGAAGCCGTCAACCCATAGTTCAGTCTATTGACCGTTCTTCATCAGGTGAAGGAGCCGACTCTTGACCCGCCGCATGCATATAGCCATCCGGGGCGCAGTGCAAGGAGTCGGGTTCCGTCCCTTTGTGTATCGCCTCGCCACCGAGCTCGGACTGCAGGGGTGGGTGGTGAATTCCCCCCAGGGCGTTTTCGTAGAAGTCGAAGGTCCTCCCGACTCGCTCAACAGCTTTCTGCTCCGCCTCCAATCCGACCGGCCGCCGCGTTCCTCCATCCAGAGCCTCGAGTTTTCTCTTCTCGATCCGTCGGGTTTTGCTGGGTTTGAGATCCGAGCGAGTGACTCACAGGGCGAAAAAACCGCGATCGTGCTCCCGGACATCTCAACCTGTCCTGAATGTCTTGCGGAGATTCTCGATCCGGCCGACCGGCGCCATCTCTACCCGTTCACCAACTGCACGAATTGTGGGCCGCGCTACAGCATCCTCGAGGCCCTCCCCTACGACCGTCCGAACACCACCATGGCCGGGTTCCAGATGTGCGATGCCTGCCGGAGCGAGTACGAGAATCCCCTCAACCGTCGTTTCCACGCCCAGCCGAATGCCTGCCCGGTCTGCGGCCCTTCTCTCGAACTCTGGGACCCGGCCGGCTCTCTCATCGCCGCGCACCACGCGGCTCTGTCCGGGACAGCGGCAGCGATAAGCCGTGGAGCTGTCGTGGCGGTCAAAGGTCTCGGCGGCTTTCACCTCATCGTTGATGCCAGGAATCAGGATGCCGTGGTTCGGCTCCGCGAACGAAAGCACCGTGAAGAGAAGCCCTTTGCAGTGATGGCCCCGGACATTGCAGCGGTCCGGGCACTGTGCGCGGTGGAACCGCTGGAAGAGCGCCTCCTCTTCTCCCCCGAGGCACCAATCGTCCTGCTGCGTCGGACAACCGGCGAGAGTGAACGAAGCAATGACACCCCTCTGTGTCCAGCCGTCGCTCCCGGAAATCCCTTCCTCGGCGTCATGCTCCCCTACACGCCGCTCCATCATCTCCTGATGCGCGAACTTGGCTTCCCGATCGTTGCGACGAGCGGCAACATCTCGGACGAGCCGATCTGCACTGACGAACAGGAAGCCCTGATGCGGCTCGGCGGAATCGCCGACCTGTTTCTTGTCCACAATCGACCGATCCGGAGACATGTGGACGATTCGGTGGCCCGCGTGATGCTCGGAAGGGAACTTATCCTGCGCCGCGCGCGCGGCTATGCCCCGCTCCCCATCTCCGTTCCGTTTTCGCTTCCCGACCTCCTGGCCGTCGGTCCGCATCTCAAGAACACGGTGGCGGTCGCCCGCGGCCGGAACGTTTTCATTAGCCAGCATATCGGTGATCTTGAGACCCGGGAGTCTTTCGAAGCGTTCCAACG
>DAIUKN010000059.1:0-10126 GCA_036848195.1 Bacteroidota bacterium | reverse complement strand
GCCAGTCCCATCCGGAGTGCCCGCAGCGCGCGATCCTGGCCGATGATGACCTTCAAGGGTTTCACTTCATCCATGCTGCCGATGCCGAGCTGCTGGGGAAGACATTGCCAGCGGAGTTTGTCCGGGGAGACTTCGAGCCGATGTCGTGCCGGTGTCCTTTTCATGGATCAGTATTCTTTCCGATTAGCGTGAAGGTTCATGAGGAGGCCGACTGTGACCATGTTGGCGAGGAGAGCCGAGCCGCCATAGCTGAGAAACGGCAGCGGAACACCGATCACGGGAAGCAGGCCGAGGGACATTCCGATATTCATGAAGAGATGGGTTGCAAGAGTCGACGAAATGGCGATCGCAACGAAACTGGCGTAGGGGTTCTTTGCAGAGCTGGCGATCTTAATGCCGCGGACCAGGAGCGCGGCAAAAAGGCCGATGACGAGCGCGGCACCGATGAAGCCGAATTCCTCCCCCGGGACGCAGAAGATGAAGTCGGTCCATTGCTCCGGAATGAAATTGAGCTGTGTCTGGGTGCCGTGGAGAAAACCCTTGCCGAACATCCCCCCCGACCCGATGGCCACTTTTGACTGGAGGATGTTATACCCGGCGCCCAGTGGATCTGCGCCGGGATCGAGAAACGTCGCGATCCGCTTCTGCTGATAGGGTTTCAGGCCGTCGTAGATAAACTGGACGGAAATGCCGACAAGGACGGTGAACGAGAAAAATACCGCCGCAAGGATGCGGTTTTCCTTTGTGTAATAGAAGAGGACGCCGAACAGGAGGACCGCAATCAGGAACGCCGTGGTTCCGAACAGGGCCGCTAGGGCCACCACCGCCGGGGCAACGATCGCCGTCAGGGTGAACCGCGACGCCCCTCCCCAGTACAAAACCGGGAAGAACATACCAATGTACACAATGGCGGTACCGGCGTCGGGCTGCATCATGATCAGAGCAAAGGGGAGGAGGACGATGGCCGACGCGGTGGCCAGATCCTTGATGTTTTGCAGGCTGACATCGGCCCGCGAAAGGTAGGTGGCGAGTGCAAGAGCGGTGGTGATCTTGGTAAACTCCGAGGGCTGGAGGCGAAGCGCACCGAGATTGAACCAGCTCGTGGATCCCGACACCGTCTTACCGATAAGAAGAACCGAAACGAGAAGCAGGATCGAAAGAAAATAGGACGGATATGAAACAAACTGGAGGACGCGGAATGGGAGGAACGCGACGATCAGCAGCACCGCGAATCCGACGGCCGCCCAGAGTGCCTGGCGGTAAAAGATTTCGGGGAGGCGCGCGTCGAAGGTTGCGCTGTACACGGATATCAGGCCCAGCAACACGAGCCCGAGTGCCGGGAGCAGCGTGCGGTAGTCGAAGTATTCTCGGAGATACTGGAGCATCGTTACCGGGCCTCCGCTGTCGGCGTGACAAGGTGCGTGGCCCGGGCGACGGGGTTCCGCGGAGCGGGTGTCGCCACCTCGCCGAAAATGTAGCGCTCAATGCACTTTCCCGCGATGGGGGCGGCGAACGAGCCACCGAAACCGGCGTTCTCCACAAGCACCGCAATGGCAATGACCGGATTGTCGAACGGTGCGAAACCGACGAACCAGGCGTGATCGAGGCCGTGAGGATTCTGCGCCGTACCGGTCTTTCCCGCGACCTGGATCGTGCGAACGCGTGCCATACCCCCGGTGCCGCCCGGCTCCATCACGGCTCGGCGCATCCCCTCGCGAACAACTGACCACGTGCTTGAGGAGACAGGGATCCTGCGCGACTGATAGAGGAGCGTATCGATTTTGGTGTTCGTCTTGTCGAGCATCCCCATGACGGCATGCGGCTGGTGGAAGTCGCCCTCGTTGGCGAGTGCCATTGCATAACAGGCCATCTGTACGGGCGTGACGCCGAGCTCGCCCTGGCCGATGCCGAGACTGACGAGGAACCCTTTGGTCCATCCTCTCGGTCCATATCTCCTGTTCATGTAGTCGGTGGTGGGAAGGAGCCCCTGGCTTTCTTCAGCGATGTCGACGCCACTCATCTGCCCGAACCCGAATTGCTGCGCCGTGGCCGACCAGTTGTCCAGTCCGACTTTCAGCATGAGCTGATAGAAATACACGTTGCATGATTGCTGGATCGCCTTGACCATGTCGGTCGAGCCGTGCACGTGGAGGTCCTTGAACACCTTGTTGCCGAACCGGAATCCTCCGGTGCAGTTTACCCGCCACGACGGGCTGACGACGCCGTTTTCAAGTGCCGAGACCGCAAGAATCATCTTGAACGTCGAACCGGGCGGGTAGCGGGTCAGCGTTGCGCGGTTGAAGAGCGGTGTGGTCCGGTCGTCGTTGAGCGAGCGCCAGAGGTCGGGAGACGTCACACCGCTCATCATGGAGAGGTCATAATCCGGCTCGCTTGCCATTGCGAGGATGCCACCGTCGCGCGGATCGAGCGCCACCACTGCCCCCCGGCGCCCTGTCAGAAGCGATTCGGCGAACGCCTGAAGCCCGAAATCCATCGTCAGCACCATGTTGGTTCCATCAATCGGAGGGACGTCGTGCTTCCCGTTATCGAAGCTCCCGACGACCTGGCCGCGGACGTTGACCGTGCTGTATTCCTGACCCTTCGTTCCCCGTAGAGCCTCTTCGTACTGTCCCTCGATTCCGGATGATCCCGCCACGTCGCCGGGGACATAGTCGCGACCGAGCGCCCGGATCTGGGGTTCGGAAATTTCCTTCAGGTACCCCAGAATGTGTGAGGCATGGGCATCCGTGATGTAGGCGCGCTTCGATTCGGCCTGGACATCGACACCCGGGAGGCGTTCGCGCTTCTCCTCAAAGGCAGCCAGAGTGCGGAAGTCCAAGTCGCGCCTGATCTTCACCGGCGCGAAGCGAGAATAGGCTTCACCCTTTTTGAGGCGATCGAGGATGAATTCCGGCTCCAGCTGCAGGAGGGTTGCCAGCTCCTGAATTCTCTTCTTGTCGAACTCGAACGGCATGATCGTAACCGTAAACGCAGGGCGGTTGTCGACGACGAGGCGCATCCTGCGATCGTAGAGATAGCCGCGGACCGGTTCGCGCGGGATTGTGCGGAGGCTGTTCTCTTCAGACTTCTTCCCGTACTCCTCGCCATAGAGAAACTGCAACTGGATGAGACGTGCGGTGAAAACGATGAGGATTCCCGAGAGCACCAGGTAAAGCATCCTCCGTCTGCGGAAAAGATCGATGTCGTCCTGCAGGGCCATAGCTACGTAAGGTGTTTCCGAGCAAACACGAACATGGGCAGAAGCCCCAGCGCCGCGGTGTAGGCGGTGGTCGGAATGCCGTACTGGAGGAGGGCGCCGCTCCAGGTGATTCCCGATCCCTGCAGAAAGATAATAAAATAGAGGAGGTTATGCACAAGCGAGGCAATGACCACAATCAGAATGACCTGGTAGCCGCCCAGGGTCTGGGCGATCTTGTTTTCGTTGTAGAAGTATCCGGCAACAAACCCTGCAGCGGTCTTTGAGAGCGCGGCCAGACCCAGCATGCTGTCCGGTCCGCTGAGCAGGTCAAAGGCCAGGCCGAGAAGGAATCCCGCCGTCGTGGCAACGATCTGTCCCCGGCGGACCGCAAGATAGACAATCCAGAGAAGAATCAGGTCGGGGACGATCATCTGGACTGCGAGGAACCGGATGATGGTGGTCTGCAGAACCAGGAAGACCAGGGACAGGAGAATATCGATCAGGACGGTGCGCATCGGTCAGGGCCGGATTCGCTTTTCGACGGCGATGCGGCTCGTGTCGGCAAGATAGGTCATGACGAACACCTCTTCAAGGCGGGTGAAGTCGACGGCCGGGCTGACCTCCACGCTCTGGAAGAGCGATCCGGGGATCTGTCGCGTGGCACTCACGGTACCGATCCTGATCCCGGGTGGGAAGAGGGAACTGTACTCGGATGTCATGATAACATCGCCTGCCTGCACATCGTAGGTGCGTGCGACACTCTGCAACGCAAGGGACCTTCCGCCGTTCCAGCGGATGATGCCATCCACCCTGCTCCGCTGTACCTTTGCACTGACGCGGATGTCCTTGTTCAGGAGAATCTGGCCGATGGCATAATGACTGCTGGCTCCGATGACCTTGCCCACCAGTCCGCTTTCGTTGACAATCGGCATGTTGATCCGCACCCCGTCGTTCTCCCCGACGTCCAGCGTAATCGTGTTACGGAGCAGCTGGAGGTTTTTGCCGACCACGCCTGCGGTGATGGTACGGAACTCCGCCCGCTCTTTCAGCTCGAGCATCTGGCGGAGCCGGAGGTTCTCCAGCTTTCCTTCGCGCAAGCGGCTGACCTCGTCGGAGAGCGAAAGATTCATGGCGCGTAACGCCTCGTTATCGCGGCGGAGATCGAAGTAGTTGGGAATGAAGCTGAAAGTGTCCTGGAGGAGGCCGACAGCGACAACGGCGTAGGAACGGATCACACGGATCTGGGACGTATCGTTCACTGCCAGGAGAACGATAGAAATCAGCAGGAAGAACGCGACGACAAAATACTCTTTGAACAATAGAAGAATATCGTAGAGACGCTTCACCATGGCGGGGGTGTCAATACCGCCTGCTCTTGATCAGGACGTTGGTGTACCGGCTGACATTCTCGAGGATCTTCCCGGTGCCCCGGACAACCGCCGTGAGCGGGTCCTCGGACACGTGAACCGGCAGACTGGTCTCGAGGCGAAGCCGCTCGTCGAGCCCTTTGAGCAGTGCTCCGCCGCCGCTCAGCATGACGCCGCGGTCCAGAATGTCTGCAGAGAGCTCGGGGGGCGTCCGCTCCAGCGTGAGCTTGACCGCCTCAACGATCTGCGTGATCGGTTCGGCCAGTGCCTCACGGATCTCCACCGAACTTGCCTCTGTGGTCTTGGGAATGCCGTTGACGAGATCGCGTCCTTTGACGCGGATGGTGATCTCTTCCTTGAGCGGCATTGCGGACCCCACCTCGCATTTAATCGCTTCTGCTGTTCGCTCACCGATCAGGATGTTGTGATTCTTCTTGAAGAACTGGATAATGGCGTTGTTCATCTCGTCGCCGGCAATCCGGACAGACTCCTCGTTGACGATTCCGGAGAGGGCGATGACGGCGATTTCCGTGGTACCGCCCCCGATGTCCACAATCATGTTGCCGACGGGCGCTTCCACATCGAGTCCCACGCCGATCGCGGCGGCCATCGGCTCGGCGACGAGGTGCACTTCCTTGGCTCCCGCATGCTCGGCGGCGTCGCGCACCGCGCGCTTCTCCACCTCCGTCACACCGCTCGGGACACAGACGATGATCCGCCGGCTGGGCATCCAGGTTGCGTGTATCTTCCGGATGAACTCCCGCATCATCCCCTCGGCAATCTCGAAGTCGGCGATGACGCCGTCCTTCATCGGCCGGATGGTCCGGATGTCGCGGTGGGTTCTGCCAAGCATCTGCTGCGCTTCCTTGCCGATGGCGACGATCTTCTTGGTGTTCCGGTCAAACGCGACGATCGACGGCTCGTTCAGGACAATTCCTTTTCCCCGCATATAGATGAGGGTGTTGGCTGTGCCGAGATCGATGGCAAGATCGGTGGAGAATAACGTGAGGAGACCCATAAGTTCCCGTACGATTGGAATGAGGAATTCGTCAATGCCTGAAATGCCGCGTGCCGGTGCACACCATAGCGATGCCGTGGTCATCGGCGGCGCGGATGACCTCCTCGTCGCGAACGGACCCGCCGGGCTGAATCACGGCCTTCGAGCCGGCATGCACTGCCTCGAGAAGACCGTCTGCAAAAGGGAAAAATGCGTCTGAAGCAACGGCAGAACCGGTTAAATCCATACCGGCCTCGCGCGCTTTCATGGCAGCAATCCTGGCCGAGTCGAAACGCGACATCTGGCCGGCTCCGATGCCAAGAGTCCTGTCTGATGCGGCATAGACGATCGCGTTGGACTTCACATGCTTGGCCACGCGCCAGCCGAACCGCAGAGCGGCGACTTCCGCGTCGGTGGGCTTGCGCCGTGTAACCACCCGGAACTCTTCGCTATCCGCCGGACCGTCATCGGGCTGTTGCACGAGAAAACCGCCGGGGACACTGCGCACGTCGAGATCTTTCCTGCCGCGAAGATCGCCCGTCACCCGGATCAACCGCCGGTCCCTCTTCTTGCGCAGAAATTCTAGCACCGGTTCGGGAAAGTCCGGGGCGATGATCACCTCGGTAAAGATTTCATTCACCCGTTGCGCGACGTCGAGATCGAAGGGGCGATTGACTGCAACGATCCCGCCAAACGGCGCCTTAGTGTCCGTGGCAAAGGCTTTGCTGTATGCTTCGGCCAGCGTCGGAGCCGATCCGACACCGCACGGATTCGTGTGCTTGATGATGGCGACGGTCGGTTCGTCGAATTCCGCCACGAGCTTCCCGGCGGCTGCGATATCCACAATATTGTTGAAGGAGAGCTCCTTGCCGTGCAGCTTGTGAAAGAGCTTTCCCAATGAGCCGTACAGCGCCCCCTTCTGATGGGGGTTTTCACCGTAGCGGAGGTCCTGCTCCCTGGGCGAAACAATGTGCAGCACTGCAGGCAGCGTCTCCTCGGGATGGGCGGCATGCTCGAGATATGTCGCAATGGCTGCATCATACGTTGCGGTGTGGCGGTAAACCTCGCGCGCCAGGGAGAAACACGTCTCCTCGGACACGCTTCCGCCGGATTGCGTCATCTCCTCAACGATGGCGGGATAACGGTCAGGATTGACGATCACCGCCTTGAAACGGAAATTCTTCGCGGCGGAGCGGATCATTGCCGGACCGCCAATGTCGATCTGCTCTACTGCCTCGGGAAGCGACACGCCCTCCCGCGCGATGGTCCGTTCGAACGGGTAGAGGTTCACGACGACCATGTCGATCGGGTCGATGTCGAGTTCCCCAATCTGGGAGAGATGCTCGGGGTTGTCGGCGACAGCCAGGAGCGCGCCATGGATTTTCGGGTGAAGTGTTTTTACCCTTCCATCGAGGATCTCGGGAAAACCAGTGACCTCAGAGACGGCGTGGGTGGCGATGCCGTGGTCGTGCAGATATGCCCGTGTCCCGCCAGTGGAGATGATCTCGACGCCGGACGATTGGAGCGACCGGGCGAAGTCGAGAAGGCCGCGTTTGTCGGATACGCTGATGAGCGCGCGCGAAATGTGAGGCACAGAAACTCCTTATGAAAAAGCCGTCTGCGCTGGAATAGTGACCGCAGTGATTTCACCGCGAGCAATCCGCCGGATGACTTCGGGATAGATTTCGTGCTCGATGTCCAGCACACGGGCCGCAAGCGTTGCGGGCGTGTCGCCGGGGAAAACCGTGACAGTCTTCTGCAGGAGGATGGCGCCGCGGTCGTACACTTCGTCCACGATATGCACGGTCGCGCCGGAAACAGGCGTTCCGGATGCAATCACGGCTTCGTGCACATGGATGCCGTACATCCCCTTGCCGCCAAAACGCGGGAGCAGGGCCGGATGAATGTTGATGGTGCAATTCCGGTACGCCCCGATGATGCGCGGATCCAGCAACTTCATATAACCGGCAAGCACAATCAGGTTGGTGTCGTGCGAGCGAAGAACGGCGAGCAGCCTGTCGACAAACTCTTCCTCTGAAGGAAAACCCTTCGAGCTGAGATGGTAGGCAGGCAAACCGTGTGTGCGCGCGATCTCAAGAATGCCAGCCCCCGAGTTGTTGCTGATCACGCATCCGATGCGCGCACCGGGAATTGTTCCCTCGTTGATCGCAGTCAGGATCGACTGGAAATTGGAGCCGCGCCCCGATCCGAATACTGCGATGTTGAACATGCTGCCCTGCGTGTGCGCAAAAATTCTCTGATAGGAAAAAGTATCAATAATCTGAGTGAAATTCAACAAAACGAAGAGATTGGGAAAGCAGAATCAGCGGACCGCCCCCTCCAGATACTCAACCGACCGCTCGGTGGCATTGACCCTCGCCCTGATCCCTACGGGGATCGTCATTTTCCGCCGATTGTGACCGAAAGGCAGTCCCGAGAGGGAAGGAACACCGGACCTGTATGTGTACTCCTGAAGGACTTCGTCGACGGTAAAGGAAGGGGAAGAGGAGTCCCGGGGAACACAGTCTGTGAATTGCCCAACCAGAACCGCATGTGCTTTCGGGAGGATTCCGGAACCCCGGAGCTGCGTCAGCATCCTGTCGACCCGGTATGGATCCTCTCCAATGTCCTCCATATAAAGGATTGCCTCGCTGAAGTCCGGCTGGAAGCTTGTACCGACGATGGAGGCAATCAGCGCGAGGTTACCTCCCAATAACCGTCCGGTTCCTCTCCCTGGAACGAGGATGTGGGGCTGCTCGTCAGGGATAGCCACCCTCCCCATGCGTGTCGCGGATGTGAGCAGCCGCCAGAAAAGCTCTTCGGTGAACGGATCCATGGGATCGGCCATGTCGGAGCCGGCCATGGGACCGTGGAACGTGACCAGCCCTGCTTTCCTCCAGATGGCCAGCTGAAGTGCGGTGATATCGCTGTAGCCGACAAGGATCTTGGGATTCCGGGCAATCATCCGGTAGCGCATCAGCGGCAAAAGGCGCGGCGTCCCGTAGCCGCCACGGATGCAGAATATTGCCTTGACTCTTGGATTTTCGAACATGGCGTTGAGATCCGCCGCCCGTTCTTCGTCGGTTCCCGCGAGGTACGTATTCATCTTTGTCGCGTTCGCTCCGACGATCGCGTGATAGCCGAGTCCCTCGAGGTAGCGAACCGCCTGATCGATCTTTGTCGTGTCAGCGATGCGGCTGGCAGGTGACACGAGTCCGATGAGATCGCCGCGCTGCAGCCGTCGTGGCTTCAGGGTGTCCATGAGGTCGTTCCGGAGTTGTCCAACGTGCCTGAAGATACAGAAGAAGCAGGGGAAATCAAAGCTGGAAACCGCTTGACTTTCGCTTCGAAGGCGGTTAAGTTTGGTGCCATGAGTCTTCTTCATGATTCCGCGATCAGACAGCGCCTGCGGTTCAACGTCCTCCTCGAAACATTGACAGAAGAGGAGTTCAACACCCTCACGGGGAAACTGGAGCAGCGTGACTATGAGCCCGGCGACATCATCATTGAAGATGAGACGCACGGGGAGGAGATGTTCTTCCTCATCCAGGGGCGTGTCCGCGTTGCGAAAACCAACCTGAAGCACGAAGAACAAGTGCTCGCCATTCTCCACCCCGGGGACTGTTTCGGTGAGCTGGAGCTTATTGCCGGCAGGCCCCGGTCCGCTCGGGTTGCCGCCGTAGATCGGGTCTCAGCTTTTGCGCTGGGCCGGGAAGCGTTTGGAGAGATCGTCACGACCAGCCCGGCGTTCGCCGTGCGTCTCCTGCAGGTGCTGAGCATTCGGGTCCGGGCGCTGAACTATCATTTCATCAGTGAAACCAACCGCAAACTGGAACAGAGCCGGCGCGAAGTCCAGAAGCTCGAACAGCTCATCGACGCGACGAAGAAGCTTAACTCCACGCTCGATCTGGACGAGCTCCTGGAGATCATCCTTGCTATGGCGCTCCGGATCGTGGACGGGGATCGCGGCACGGTCTATCTCATCGACGAAGAGCGGGATCAGCTCTGGACAAAGGTCTCTGGAGAACTCGGCGGATCGGGGCGCGTGACGATCCACCTGCCGATCGGCAAGGGAATCGCCGGTTACGTGGGGGCGACGGGAGATGTTATCAACATTCCCGACGCCTATTTGGACCCGCGCTTCAATCCGGAGTTCGACAAGCGTACGGGGTACCGGACGGAGTCGATCCTCTGCATGCCGATGCGGAACAAGGACGGGAAGATCATCGGCGTTTTCCAGCTGCTGAACAAACGGAGCGGGGTCTTCACGGACGACGATGCAACATTTCTTGATGCCTTGTCCGTGCATGCATCGCTCGCCATCGAGAATGCGCGGCTGTACGAACAGGAGCGGGAGAAGATCAGGATTGAGCGCGACCTCCTGGCCGCCAGCGAAGTACAGAGAAATCTCTTGCCGAAGCATCCGCCCGAGCTGCCCGGTTATGATTTCGCGGCGACGACAATACCGGCCAGGGAAGTGGCAGGCGATCTGTACGATTTTGTTCATCTCGATGCTCATCGCCTGGCATGGTGTCTGGGCGATGTTTCCGGGAAAGGGCTTCC
>DAIUKN010000058.1:0-10156 GCA_036848195.1 Bacteroidota bacterium | reverse complement strand
GGTGGTGGAATCGATCGGGGAAGGTCTGATCCCGGGGTTCTCCTTTTCCTTCCTTGGACCGCTCTATCCTGTTCTGACCTTTCTCGAGGACATGGTCGGCGTTCTCGTCGTTCTCGCTGTTGTTCTGTCCATTGTCCGCCGGCTCGTTGCGCCGCCGCAGCGCCTCCGGGTCGGGGGCCACGCAAAGTGGGACGCCGTTCTTATTCTGGGTCTGATTCTGGCCGTTATGCTGACCATGTTCGGTCAGAATGCCGCGCGGATGCTTATGGGCCAGGACCGGGCGGACGGGGCGCGTTTTGTTTCTGCAGCCCTCGCCGGGTTGTTGAGCGGCGGTTCCCCGGATGTGATATCGGCCTGGTTTCACATCTTTTTCTGGGGACACATGCTCGCGGTCCTTGGATTTCTGAACTACCTCCCGTATTCGAAGCATCTCCACGTTCTCACATCGATTCCAAACGTGTATCTGTCGGATCTCGGTCCGAAGGGTGCACTCAAGCCGATCAATCTGGCCGACGAGACACTGACCAAGTTCGGGGCCACAGATGTCGAAGACTTCACCTGGAAGCAGCTCCTGAACGGGTACACGTGCACAGAATGTGGCCGGTGCTCTTCGGTCTGTCCGGCGAACACGACGGGAAAGCTCCTCAACCCAAAGAAGATTATCGTCGACCTCCGCGCCCGGACGCTCGAAAAGGCTCCTCTGCTGGCCAATCCGCAGCCGACGGGGTCGGGCGGTAACCGGCGTGAGGAACTGCTTGCGCACCAGCTGCTCGACAATTTCATCACCGAGCAGGAGCTCTGGGCCTGCACAACCTGCTTGGCGTGCGTCCAGGAGTGTCCTGTCATGATTGAACACGTGGATACCATTGTGGACATGCGCCGGGGGCTCGTCCTGAATGAGTCGCGATTCCCCGATGAGCTGAAGGCAACATTTACCAATCTCGAGCGGAACTTCACGCCATGGGGATTCGGGCATTCCGCGCGGGCAGACTGGGCCGAGGGCATGGACATCCCGCGCCTGGCCGATGTCGGCAAGGCGGAAGTCCTGTTCTGGGTAGGGTGCGCCGGGGCCTACGATGCGCGGTACAAAAAAGTCTCCATGGCTTTCGCACGCCTTCTGAAAATGGCGGGGGTGAACTTCGCGATCCTCGGGACCGAGGAAAAATGCAACGGCGACCCTGCCCGGCGGATGGGGAACGAGTACCTTGCTCAGTCGCTGATGACAGAAAACATCGCGACACTGAACAAGTATCAGGTGCAGACGATCGTTGTCACCTGCCCCCACTGTCTCCAGTCTCTCGGCAAAGAGTACCGGCAGTTCGGAGGGGAATTCACCGTTCTGCACCACACGACGTTTCTGAAGCAGTTGATCGACGAGGGCAGGCTTCCCCTGACGTCCGGAGCGAGGGCGACCGTCGCCTTCCACGATCCCTGCTATCTCGGCCGGTACAACGACGAGTACAACGCTCCCCGTGACGTGCTCGGGATGATCGGTGCTGTGGAGCTGGTTGAGATGGAGCGCTCCCGTGACCGGAGCTTCTGCTGCGGCGCAGGGGGCGGCCGGATGTGGATGGAAGAGCGGGAAGGGAAGAGGGTCAACGTCGAACGAACGGAGGAAGCTCTGGCGACGAATGCCGGGGTCATCGGCACCGGTTGCCCGTTCTGTATGACGATGCTGACTGACGGCGTGAAGGAGAAGGAAAAGAGTGAGAGTGTTCAGGTAAAAGACATCGCCGAAATCCTTCTGGAGGCGTGCGAGGCCTCACCGGCCGAAGGCACCGGGTTTGATGCGGCATCCTAACTACCGCGAAATCGGCAAGCGCTTCCGCCGCACCAGTTTCTGGCGCGACGAGGAACCCTTGTCGTTCCCCGCGGAAGGCTTCGACCTCTACAACCTGTCGTACCATTCAGCCCACGCTCACTACCTGCTCGGTCAGGAAGCGTACACCTGTCCGGAGCACGGTCTGAGGTTTGAGGGGGAAGGCACGACACAATGGCCCACCGACGCCGTCATCGAGAACAACAATCACTTCCGGTATCCGCTCGTCTGCATCCGCCGCCCCTCCGCGCACGGGTACCGACAGGAACGGGTGCTCATCCTCCTCCATGGATTGAATGAGCGATCGTTCACAAAATACATCCCCTGGGCCTACCAGATCGGAATGCAGACCGGGTCAGCAGTTCTTCTCTTTCCCATGACGTTCCACATCAACCGCGTTCTTCCGGACTGGGGACGAACGCAGCAGGAGAGCTATCTTCGTCGTAAGGGGATCGAGGGGAACGAGAATGCCCACCGGTTCAATGCCGTTATCAGTGAGCGTCTGGGTGATCACCCGGAACGGTTTTTCTGGGGGGCGCTCCAGTCGTACTGGGATATTGTCGATCTCCTTCGCGCAATCCGGGCCGGCCGCCATCCGCTCGTTGCACCTGAGGCGCACGTGGATTTGTTCGGCTATTCCGCAGGAGGATATGTTGCGCTCGCCCTCCTGCTGGCAGACTCCGAGGGAGTCTTCCGCGACGGCCGCGGGATTCTTTTCGCCTCGTGCGCGTCGGTGAGGGACACGAACCTGTCGTCCCACCTAATCATGGACCACATGGCGGAAGTTTCCCTGATGAAACTCTTCGTGAAGTACCGCGACAGGCTTTCGAACGGGCGTTTGAAGCACTGGCTCGATTACCATGCGGAAGGTCGGTGGCTCAACTGTTTTTGCGGTCTGAGCCCTAAGCGTCCTGACTTGGACCTGCGCCTGCGGCAGCTGGCCCCCCGGCTCCTTGGGATTACCAACCTGAACGACCAGGTAATGCCGCCAGGAGCGATGCTGAATGCTCTGCAGGGAATCCGCCGCGACACCGGGGTACGCGTTGAGGAGTTCGAACTCGGGATCCACGAGAATCCGTTTGCCTGTCACGAGTACACGATGCGGGATCGGACGCTGATTACGGAATTCTTCGATGAAGAACGGTATGGTACTCTGTTCGAGCGGTTCATCGGAAAGATTGTCGACCATCTGTCCGGGACGGGATGAGACTGAATAGGCTGAAGGGTGCCGTGGCAATTGTCACCGGCGCATCGAGCGGTATCGGGAAGGCGACGGCCATCGGACTGGCCCGCCGTGGTGTTCAGGTGGTGGCCTCAGCACGAAATACGGATGCACTTGAAGCCCTCACCGCTGAGAAAGGTGCGGTTGGCGGACGTATCATGGCCGTCACGGCCGACATAACCGACCGGGCGGCTGTCACGGGACTCGTCAAGCAAACCCTTGCACGGTTCGGCAGGATCGATGTGTGTGTCTGCTGTGCAGGGGCGTATATCCGTGGGCCTGTTGCCGGTCTCACCCTTGATCAGTTCGCGGATAGTATGGCGATTAACTTCACCGGCGCCCTTCTCCTGATCTACGAGGTGCTTCCATACATGCTGCAGTGCCGCACGGGACATATCGTTGCCGTCACGTCGGTCGATGGAAGGAAAGGGCTACCCCTGGATGCCCCGTACGTGGCTGCAAAGTCGGCCCTGACGGGCTTTATGGATGTCCTGCGACAGGAATTGCACGGGACGGGAGTCTATGCATCGACGGTTCTGCCCGGAAGAGTCGACACGGCGATGATCGCCAACCTCAAGGTCCCGTTGGTTTCTGCCAAGATATCGGCAGACCGGGTTGCGAAGGCGATAATCAACGCCGTCGAACACCGCAAAACCGAAGTCATTGTCCCCTTTTGGGGCCCCAAATCGCTCCTTCTGGCACATCTGATCTCGCCAGGGATGGCGGATTGGCTCATCAGGCTTTTCGGGCTGGAAGGAAAGGTAGAATCTGCGTAAATTGTTTCTTCATTGTAGAAGGCGCGACGAGTGATGGAAGGTCAGACTAACCGTTTTCGGTGCATTTCTGAAGACGCCGCGAGGCGGATTCTCGGGATTGAAAGTCCTGTTCCGCTTTCGCCCCGCACGATGGCAGCAGGGCTCCGTGTGACGTTTTTCCCGGTCCACGCCGCGACGGAGCGTGTGCTCGCGTTCTCAACGCGGCTCCGGCAGGCGCTGACCGATTGCGGTGTACGAGTAATCGACTATGCCGATGCCGTTGACGATCGACGCCCGGAGAAGATAAAGGAAGGAATTGTGGTCATCGCAACCGGCGACTTGCGCGCCGGTGACCTGCCGGTGGACCACGTTTCAAACCTGCGCAAGACCACGATCGTGGGGATTGTCGACGGACCCTGTCCCGCCGACGCGGAGACCGGCGACCAGGAGAAGCTCAACAGCATTGTCCGGACCCTGACCTGGAGTATCGTTCAGGTCTCCATCTACGTGGATAACGCATCCTGGACCGTCTGCACAATGAACGGTGCGATCATCCCATGCACGCTGCGAGGATCCATCGCGGGGGACGTCCTCTCCATCCTTGTGCCGAAGCTCGCGGCGCCGGTGGTCCCCCCGCATGCAGCCGACTTCGAAACGCAGGAGGGTGTGCTCGATCTCTCTGAGGAACGCTTCCGCCCGTACGTCGATGATTTCACGAGGAGCGGTCCTCTATGGGCGCAGACCGGCCTTCTGCTTTTCCATACGTCGATGGACGAACTGGAATTCAGAAACCCGTTCTACAAACGGATCGCAGCTGCCTATCTGGATCATCGGTCCGGAATGAGCTACGGGTTCCTGGCGCGCCAGTTGGCTGTCCCCGTGTTTCCCGCAACGATGGTGCCTGACGGCTGGAATCGTCCGGGAAACGACGATGGCCGGATCGAAGTGGAACTGGGGGGCAAGAGGTTCTCGCTCGAGGTTCCTGATGTCTGGATGTTCACGACGCGGTCAGGTTGTGACAAATCCCATATCGATGCGCACCGGGACATCCTGCTGATGGGTCTCTCGCGAGGCCGTGTGGTGTTCAAGACGCCGAAGGGTGTCGATGCCCGCGTTGATTTCAAACCGTCGTATGACACGCTGACCATTCTGGCCCATGCGGTGGGTAATGCGCTCGCTGCTTCGGTGATCGCACGCCTGAATCCGGGGTCGCGTTTTGCAAAGAAACTTCAGCACACCGGTACCGCGCTCGCTCACTGGCACGGCGGCATCGAACGGTTTACTCTCCCCGAAGGGTACGTCGCCCATGGCGAATCGAACCCTCCAGTCTCGTGCTCCACGCACCAGGCGGCGCTTTTTGCCCTGACGGGAAAACTTGCCGCGGTCCAAATGAGTCTGGACCAGAAGATTGACTTTGCCGGCGATGTTCACGTTGAACCGCACCACGGTGTCAACGTGACCGGCTTTTCGCTCGAAGGACTTGCTGCATGGGTCCTCGAGAATCTTGACAGGCTTTCCCGATCGGGGACCGATGACCAGTCGGCGCCGGCCCCGCGCAGTGTCATGGCGGGAAGGTAACCCCGAGGCCTACCCGTCCCGCGTGCCCGGGAGATCTTCAGTGAGTGTCACTCCGCAATGATGAGATTCTGACCATGACCATGACGATGGCTTACGTTATCGCCGGAGCCCTCCTGATCGTGGCCGGCAGAAGGGTCTTCTGGCTTTTCCTCGGCCTTCTCTGCTTCCTTGCCGGCATGAGCGCTTTGCAGCGATTGTTCCCCGATATCTCGCAGACGACACTTCTCCTTGCATCGCTTGGCATTGGCGGACTCGGTGCCGGGATCGGCATGATCGCACAAAAGACAGCGGTGTGGGTTGGGGGATTTCTGGGTGGCGGATTCCTTGCAGTGATGCTCGTGCGGATGATGACACAGGGGGAAGGGTCGACGACGCTCGTGGCCTTTCTGATTGGTGGTGTCATCGGGATCCTTCTCGCCCGGATCCTCTTCAAGTGGGTGATGATCGTGGTTTCCTCCGCGATCGGGGCCCTTGTCATCTGCAAGGTCCTCGATACGGGAGTGCTTCTCGGGACAATCGTGTTCGGAGTTCTTCTGCTGGCAGGAGTTGTCATTCAGGGAGGGTTTCTCTGGCGAGGGAAATCCTCCGTGGGAAAATCCGGCCAGGAAATGCGGGGTGCAAAGAAGGTACTGCCCGACACACCGCCGGGCGGCTGAAAGGTTCCGGGCGCATTGCCCTGGAATGTTGTATCGAAAGGAGTCATTCAACCATTGGCTATAGCGTTTTTCAAGCGAGTTCTTGAGTATTTTCGGGGTCCGGAGAGGTCATCCCCCACGAAATCTGCAGCAGCTGAGCCGCAGGTTCGCGAGCCGCAAGGCCGGCCCGTGCAGAGGCCGCGCGGTCGCACGGAACAGAGACCCCGGGGCCGGCCCGAGCAAAAGCCCCGGTCCCGGCAGCCGGCGCCTGCTGCCCCTGCTACCTGGGATGTTTCGCAATACAAGGTCACCCAGGAAGAGGGAAAGACCCGCTTTCATGATCTTGGCCTCGCACCAGAGGTTATGCACGCCATTGCGGACCTGGAGTTCAAGTATTGCACTCCCGTTCAGGCCTCCGTTTTTCCACATACTCTGGCCGGGAAAGATATCGCCGGACAGGCGCAGACGGGGACGGGGAAGACGGCAGCGTTTCTGCTGACGATCTTCACCCGCTTCCTGCGCGATCCCGGCCCGGCGAAGCGAAAACCGGTTTCGCCGCGCGCCCTGATTCTGGCCCCCACCCGGGAGCTGGTCCTCCAGATCGAAAAGGACGCGCACAGTCTGTCGCGGTATTTTGCCTGTGATGTCATTGCGGTTTTTGGAGGGATGGAGTTTGAGAAGCAGAAGAGGATGCTGGCGGAGCGAAACGTCGATGTCGTCGTAGCGACTCCGGGGCGGCTGCTGGATTTTCAGCGACGGCGGTATATCAATCTCGGTGCCGTCGAGATTCTCGTGATCGATGAGGCCGACCGGATGCTGGACATGGGGTTCATTCCCGATGTGCGTCGCATCGTCGAAAGCACCCCGCCCAAGGCCCGTCGCCAGACGATGCTCTTCAGCGCAACGCTTACGAGCGACGTCCGTCGTCTCGCCGCACAGTGGACCCGCGATGCGGCGATCGTGGAAATCATGCCGGAACAGGTGGCGGTCGACACGATCGAACAACGAGTCTACATCACAACGACGGCGGAAAAATTCACGCTCCTCTACAACTTCATCGTTCAGCAGAACCTGGAGCGGGTGCTCGTGTTCGCAAACCGCCGTGACGTCAGCCAGCGGCTGATGGAGAAACTGCGCAGTCACGGGATCAGTTGCGGCCTCCTGTCGGGAGACGTTGACCAGACAAAACGGATAAAGACACTGGAAGATTTCAGGACGGGCAAGTTCAGGGTTCTTGTGGCGACGGATGTTGCAGCGCGGGGCCTTCATGTCGAAGCCATCAGTCATGTGGTGAATTACAATCTTCCTTTCAGCGCGGAGGATTACGTCCACCGGATCGGCAGGACGGGTCGGGCCGGCGCATCAGGGACATCGGTGAGTTTTGCCTGCGAAGACGATGCGCCGCAAATTCCGATCATTGAAGAGTACATTGGGCGCAAGTTGACCGCGGTTTACCCCGATGATGCGTGGCTGAAACCCGTGCCTGCGCCAACCGTCCCACAAGCGCTGTCCCACGGACATCAACGGCAAGGATCTGCCGATCGTCGCGGCCGGCAGGGCGGGAGACCCCCGCGAAGGCGTGGGTCCTCCGGCGGGAGAAGACCGCAGCGGGACCGCTAAGCCCAGTGTATCCTTCACCGCGGTGCATGTTGCCTCGGGGGTCGAGTCGTTATGGATTTCGTTCGCGTTTGCATCCTCCTCCTGGCCGGCTGTACTGCCGGCCTCATGAACTCCATCGCGGGAGGAGGAACCTTGGTCACCTTTCCTGCCCTGGTCTTTACCGGCCTGTCTCCCATCATAGCAAATGCCACGAGCACGGTGGCCCTTCTGCCCGGTACTGCGGGAAGCACGGCGGGCTACCGGAAGAAGATCCGCGGCGTTTCCCGATGGCTGAAGCTCTTCACTCCAGTGAGCCTGCTGGGAGGATTGCTCGGCGGGATCCTTCTCGTCCGGACACCCTCGAGAGTCTTCGACGGACTGGTGCCCTTTCTGATCCTTTTCGCCACCATCCTCTTTATGGCGCATAGCTCGTTCAGCAAGTTTTTCGGCATGCGGAGCCGGGCGATGCACGGAGCATCTCCCAGGTGGGTCATCGGTGCCGTCGCATTCCAGTTTGCTGTTGCAGTCTACGGCGGATACTTCGGCGCCGGGATCGGTATTCTCATGCTGGCGTCGCTGGGGATTCTCGGATTCGAGGACGTCCATGAAATGAACACGGTCAAGGTCATCCTCGGGTTCCTGATCAACGTTATCGCGGCTGCCTACTTTGTCGCGAGCGGCCTGATCAACTGGCCCAGCGCGGGTGTCATGGCTGCGGGAACAGTTATCGGCGGTTATGGCGGGGCGCATCTGGCCCAGCGCATCCCCCAGATCGCCGTCCGACGACTCATCACAGCGATCGGTCTTCTTATCTCTGCAATCATGTTCAGCAGACAGTTTGCCTAAGTGCGGAGGGTGAACGATGAAACAATGGTGCGCGATAGCTCTCCTGCTCGCGGTCGTTGCTGTGGGCGGATCGGCCCAGGTGATCAGCAATGCTGAAGCTCTGCGGCCCGCAGGCTCCTCGGTCTTTGCCCTGGAAGAGGGATTTGTCGACGCAAACGGCGTTCTGCTCTATTACAGGGCCATCGGCCGGGGCGAACCACTCCTCGTCCTGCATGGAGGCCCGGGAGCATCACACGACTATTTCCTCCCCTACCTCCTTCCCCTCGCGCGGAAAAACAGGGTGGTCTTCATTGATGAACGGGGGTCCGGCCGATCGGAGAAGCTGGAGAATCCGGCAGATTATACGCTGCAGAAGATGGTGGAGGACGTTGAGGCAGTTCGACGAGGTCTCCGACTCGGCACCGTAAATCTCCTCGGGCACTCATTCGGCGGGGCGCTGGCCCAGGCGTATGCGTTGACGTATCAACGGAATCTCAAGAGCCTCATCCTGTGCAGTACGTGGCACAGCACGAAGAAGTTGAACGCGATCTTCAAGCAGATGAAGGAGAACATGACGCCCGAGCTGCACACCCGCATCGACAGCATGGAGAATGAGGGCCTGTTCGGGCACGGAAAGGAATATGAAAGGCATCGATACACATCGGAGTATGCAATTGCCGCCTGGGGTGAAGGGTACTTTCCGTACCTCTATCAGAACCGGCCGGATCCCAACTACGATCCGGTCGCTGCGGGGAATATGTCGTGGGACCTCTACCGTACGATGTGGGGATCGAACGGCGAGTTTGTCATCGACGGGAATCTGACAGAGGTCGAGTATGGAGACCGGCTTTCGTCCATCACGATCCCGACACTGATCACCGTGGGGGACCACGACGAGTGCGCACCTGCGCTCTCGCAGGAGATGCATGAAAAGATCGCCGGCTCGAAGCTCGTCGTGTTGCCTCGCAGCGGCCACATGACATTCGTGGATCAACCGGGGCTCTTTGTCAAGGCACTGGACGAGTTTCTCCATGCGGGGAGGTGAGCTATGCGAAACGGCATCGCCCTCTTTTTGACAGGGATCCTTTTCGGCAATATCCCTGAGCTCACGGCAGGGGTAGTGCCGGAATCCGGCGCACGATCACATGACCGAGGAGGAAGAACCATGCCTGATACGGATGACGTGACGAAGGAGACCCTCGCCGCGGTGCGGCGGTTCAACGAGGCCTTCAACCGGCACGATGTCGATGCCGTGATGGCGGTGATGACCACGGACTGCGTGTTCGAGAATACACGCCCGACGCCGGATGGCGCGCGGATCGAAGGTGCTGCTGCCGTCCGTGCCGCCTGGCAGGAATTCTTCGCCCGCTCGCCCCAGGCGCGGTTTGAGACAGAAGAAATCTTCGCCGCGGGAGATCGCTGCGTCGTCCGCTGGATCTACCACTGGGTGAGGGATGGCAAGGAGGGCCATGTCCGCGGGGTGGATGTCTTTCGCGTTCGCGCAGGAAAGGTCGCAGAGAAGTTCTCCTATGTGAAGGGCTGACGGGGTCTGCTTATGACGCGCTGGGTCACACGGTTGATTATTGTGAATACGGTGATGTATCTTCTGAGCACGGCGGCCCCGCAGGTGGTGACCGCCCTGATGCTGGTGCCCGCCTATGTGTTGCAGCGTCCCTGGACGCTGGTGACATATATGTTCCTTCACGGCGGAATATTCCATATC
>DAIUKN010000057.1:0-10165 GCA_036848195.1 Bacteroidota bacterium | reverse complement strand
CGAGATCTGGTTGATATTCATGTATGTCTTGACGGGGTTTCCCGTAACTTTCTGAAGGCTCCTTGGGTCCTTCTGCTGGTCTTCCGCGGCCAGGACCGGGAATGCGAGGCCAATGCACAGCAGGAGCACAACAAAGAGACTGAATTTTCCGGTTCTCATGGTGTTCACTCCTTCTCATTTTGTCGTGTCATGCGGCCTGGGCTCAGATTTCAAGCCGGATGCCCAATCTGACCTGCCGCGGCGGACCGAAGAAGAGCGAGGTTGTGCTCAGGTTGCCGAGGGATGCCTGGTACTGTTCATAGTAGTCAATGTTGATTGCCCTGTAGAGCTGTTCATAGACCGGCCCGTACGTGGCAATCAACTGCCCGCCGAGGGCGGGATTGCTCAGGTAGCCGTCGTCATCCGTGCTGCCGGTCCGGAGGAACACGTTCTCGACGTTCTTCGTATCAAGCAGGTTGATGACGAAGATATAGATGTTGGCGTTCAGCGCACCGAACTTGAAGGTCTTGTCCAGACGGAGGTCCACCTGGAATGTCCATGGCGTGGTTGACGTGTTGAGTGCCTCGACAGGGCTTCGATCCCGGGCGTCACCTTCGAGGTCTGCACCTCCGATGCCCCTGGTAAACGGATGCCCGCTGTTGAAATTGAGGAGCGCCGAGAGACCCAGATTCTGCAGTATTGGCCCGCCGTCGTTGTCCCCGAATCGATAATCAAAGTTGATCGAGCCGCGTACAGAATTGTTGTACTCGAGCGGAGAGATGTACTGCGGTTTGAAAATCGTGACACCGTCCAGCGGCGCACCGACAATCCCCCGGTTCGAGTTCGGGAACGAGCCCGTTCCCCGCGCATCCTGCAATGCCAGCGAGGCGTTGACCTGGACGCGCTTCACCCTTCGCATATTGAACTTGAGTTCAATTCCCTTCGTGGTCGCGAAATCACCGTTGACCAGGGTGTAGTACGATCCGTACGGGGACCCCGTTCCGGAATAGATCTGATCGTAGAGGACCTGATCTTTGATATCCTTGTAGTATCCGGTGATATCGATCGAGGCAAAGTCCTCGAGCTGTTGTGTGAACCCGACTTCATATTGGGTCGTTCGGGTCGGGCGAACATCGAAACCGACCGGCGCTGGGATGAAGAATCCGCCGCGAAGGTTGGCACCCGTTGAATAAAATCCCTGGTAGATATCCCGCAGCCGGGACTGCTGCGTGAACTTTCCGTACTGCGCGTGGAAAACGGTCTTATCGGAGACCGGGAACGCGAGCCCGAGACGCGGACTCACCCCGGTGAACGCTGAAGTCTTGCGCAGGCCGGAGGGAATCACCGCGCCGGTCGACTTGTCAATCGAAAGCTCCGGATGAGCCTCATCAATGAAGGCATAGTTCGCCGTGTTGATGTAGTCAAGGCGAAGGCCGGCATTGATGACCAGGTCGCTATATTCAATCTTGTCCTGGATGTAGGCGCCGGCAAAAACCGGGTGACGCGCACCCTGAAAATCGTCGGTGTCAAGCTTCTTTGAATAGATAGCATTGTAGCCGAAGTTGTTGACGCCGCGGACTATCATGATCTGTTCCAGCGTCTGCTTCAGCGGGTCGCCATCCGGCAACTGATTGTTCTGGTCAATCAGACCTGCCAGGGCAAAGGCCGCCTCGTTCCCCAGGCTGAAATTGCGCATTGTGTACCGGGCATACTCCCCTCCCAGCTTCACCGCATGCTCCCTCCCCATTTGTGTGTAGAATGCACCGGTAATCGAGAAGTTGGTTCTGTCGAATCTCTGAAAATTCGCAATAGGGTCGCCCCGAGGAGTGAAGGCGAAGTTGAAGATGGTCGGGGTGGCCGGTCGGATAAACCTTCCAGTCGGGTCAGTCGACTTACGTGTCCAGACGAAGCCCGCCTGGGCATTGGCAACACTATCACCGTACGCGTAGAAATTGCTGCCAAGGACGGGGTCTTCGTTTTGTCCGAACTGGAAGAAATATCCTCCTGAGAGTTCATAGAACGTATTCGAGCTGAGCATATGGGTCAACTTCCCGCTGACAGCACCGTTCCAGGCCAGATCCTTTTCCACTCTGTCGCTGTTGAGGAAGTTCGTAATGTTCCCCGCCCAGCGGCTCGTGAAAGGATTATACGTCAGGCCGCTTGAATATGTACCGGTGAAGCGAAGGGAAACGGGACTCAGGTCAACGTTCAGGGTTGCCGTGCCAGTGTACCGCTCAACGGAGTTCTTGTACAACGATCCGGCGGGATAACGAAGGTCAAGACTGTCACCAGTGATAGGATCTTTGATGGGCCCAATGTTTATTCCCGGATAGGGTTGCGGCGTGGCGTCGCGTTGATAATTGTAGTTGAAGAGCCCGAAAAACTTCACCCGTTCGCCCATTACCGGCCCGCCCAGGGTTGCTGTCAACTCATTGTAGCCGTACCAATTTGCACCGAGCCTCTTCTTCCCGTCGAAGGCGGCTTTCTTCCCCGAAAACCCCACGTTGTCCGTGGCGTAGTCGAGGGACGCTTTGACTCTCGACGTTCCGCTCTTGAGCTGGGCCTGGACAATACCCGAATTCGCGTTGCCGAACTCAGCGTTGTATCCGCCAGCCTGCACCTGGATCTCTTCGATCGCGTCCTGGACAAGCGTTACCGCTCGCCCTCCAAGCATGGGATTTGTAATCGAGACACCTTCAAGGTAGAACCCCACTTCATCTTGCCGGCCACCGCGGATGAACACCGTGTTGTCCTGCAGGACCACACCGGGCGAAGCGGCAATGATATTGTTGACGCCGCGCACCGGGAGGTTTGCAATGTCTTCCGATGTCGTGATGCGAACGGCGTTTGTTGCATTCTTGTTTACCAGCGGACGTTCGGCCACAATCTCAATTGCCTGCAGGGCCACCGCCTCACTGGACAGCTCAACGTTCCTCTCGGTTGTCAGATCGGTATTAATGCGAACCCCGGACACCCGCGTTGTGGCATATCCGATAAAGCTCGCTTTCACCGCGTACTCGCCTGTGGGAACATTGATGATGACGTATTCGCCCGACACGTTGGTCGCGGCTCCCATGGTTGTACCTTCAAGGGCGATGTTTGCCCCGACCAGCGGTTCCTTGGTCTCCTTATCGATGACCTTGCCTTTGAGTTTCCCTGTACCTGCAAGAACGAAGGCGGGAAACAGCAGCAGAGCCACGATGAGGACAAAGCGCCTGTTGAACATGGTTTCCTCCAGGGTGATGATGGAAGAACTAGTGACGTGGGAGAAATCGGCTGGAGCTCCCACAGAGTAGGCCCCATCGCCGTAGGGAGCCACCGGTGGGACCTGCGCGAACTCCAACGGTCTCCTCACGATGCAGTTCTCGCCCCCCAACGCACGCTGGTACGCCCCGACGACCTGTCAGGCCGGTGTGGAATAAACTACGGAGAATGGAGTATGTGAAGTGAAAACGAAGGGTTGTATCAAATGCCCAAAGCAGCTCACCTCCTTTCAGTTTGTGTTATGCCGATCAGAGTCTTCTCAGGAGAACAGACACTCAGGCAGAAACGCCGGGAGAAGAGAGTGAGAACGGCGTCTTACAACGGCACGGCACCGAGGTTCATGCGAGGCGAAGGAACAGTCTGAAACGTACGCTCGATCGGGAGACACTCGGCGATCCAGTCCCACGAGATGTTGTAGACCGAACAGAGATGCCAAAGGACTCCGGGCTTGGGGCGGCAGACATTCAGCTCCCACCGCTCCACCGCAACCCAGCTATACCCGATTTTGCCCGCTACATCTTTCAGGGTCAGGCCTGCAGAAACCCTGGCCGCACGCAACCGCTCGCCGAGCGTCTCGCTGCTCCGACGCTTCACGATGATTCTCTCGACAACATTCTTTAGCTGCTCCGCCTTATCCGGTGAGACAAAGTTTGTGTAGTGGACCATCTGCCAGACATACTGCCGCGACACTCCCATCTCTATGGCCACCCGCGGAATGGTGACACCCCAGAGGTGCATGCGGCTGGCAATGTCGTCAATCACCTTCCCGACTTCCGGATTCCGCCTGAATTCCATACGCGCACCTCACCTCTCAATGGACCAGCCGATAGTACAACGATTGTTCGCAACGGACAAGATATTTGGGGCGAACGGTATAAAATCAGGGGTGAACCGACCGAAAAGCGGGATGAATGGCAGGTTCCACCCCGCTTTCCGTTCCCCCTGGAAGCGATCGCTGTTCGCCACATTGGCTCGCCAAATCCCCTCACTTCTCTGAGACCGGAACGAATGCAAAGGCCCCCTGCCTGACGTACTCATTGTAAAAGTAGGCGCAAAGATTCCTCACCCTGGGGCTCGGATCATCTTTCACCGCACATTTTACTGCGTAGGTCCCTCGCGGATCGCCAATTCGGCAAAGCGCCAGAGCGGCGCAAATCCTGCAGGGCTCACACCAGTCGTCGTGCAGGATCTCGAGCACGCGGGTGATCCCCTCCGTCCTCTTCAGATCCCCCAGGAGCCAGAGGCAATCGTGTTCCACACCACAGTTTTCGATATTCAGCCCGATAACCAGATTCTGAACGATCCGATCCATGTTGGGATTGGCCGCCTGGTTGGGGTCGTCCCCCCCAAGAGCAAGCCCGGTCACGAGCATGACTGCCGCAACGGAGACAAGAATCCTCGTTGCTGCTCTCACGGTACCCGCCTTTCTTCGATTGGTTGTGAACGGAAAAGCGGTAGTGAAGAGTGTCCAGCATGATTTCTGCGGCAAGTTTACAACTGCAAAACCAGAAGCGAACGGTTTTGGGACAAACAGTGAAAGGTGAGGGGTAATCAGTAAGAAGAAAGGGGGGAACGGATACCGGTCAGAGCATACATCACGAAGGACCGGATTCACGCTCGGCTCAACGGGGCAACGAAGGGTGAGGCAGAAATCGAAGTTTTTGCGGGTGCGCTAGGCGGGGCTACCGAAGGTTCATCAGCTTTCTGAACTTCTCGCGCCGGTTTCGGCTGACACGGAGTCTGGTACCGTCATGCAGAATTACGACGTATTCGCCCATGAAATAAGGCCGGAGCTCAGCGATGTAATCGACGTTTACGATGGCGGAGCGGTGCACACGACCGAATTTGGCCGGGTTCAGCTTCGATTCGAAATGGGTAATGGTATCCCGGACAACATGCACTTCTGTCTCGGTATGCAATCTCACGTAATTATCTGCCGCCTCAACCCACTGAACCTGACCCGTCTCCACGAAGTGAATCTTCCCCAGCAGGTTTACGGGGATACGCTGGAGCCATAAACCGGATCGGTTGTTTTCTCCGCCGGAGTTCCGGAAGTGGGTTCCATTGACCGCAACGCCATTCTGGGAGGTCTCTTCCAGGAGAGTCAGAAGCGTCGATTTCGATCTGCTGAGTAGTCGCAGCGCAACAGCTTCCTTTGCGTGCGTCAGGACGTCATGGAATTCGGCCTCGGTGAAGGGCTTAAGAAGGAAGTCGACTGCATGGGCCTTAAACGCCTGGAGCGCATACTCGTCGTGGGCAGTAACGAGTACGGTAACCGGAATCCTCTCAGGTGGGAGTGCCTTCAGGAGCTGGAGGCCGTCCATTCCGGGCATCTGGACATCGAGCAGAAGGAGATCAATGTCGTTTTTGTCAAGTGCCCCCAGTGCCTCGGCGCCGTTGGCGCAAATGCCGGCGACGGCAATCCCCGGGTCTTTCTGCAGAAGCGCCTGAAGATCCTCCCGGGCAAGCTGATCATCATCGACGATGACTGTCCTGATTTTCTGGGTCATGAAGACGACCGCCGTGAGCTACCACTGGGACAGGAGGAGATTGTTCTCCCGTACAATGATCAACAGTTTTCACTTATGCAATCCCATGAACATGGGATATTTGACCCTATCGCACCAGCGTCAATTCGGCCGTTCCGTGCCTTTCTACGCAAAGTGGGATAATTACGGTTGCCAATGCCCCCCCGGCCGGTCCACTGACAAGGGTAAAGGTGAACTTGTCCCCATAGAGCGTCCGGAGACGCTTGTGCGTAGCAACCAGGCCGATTCCGCTCTGCTCCAACTCCGCCAATGTGCGCTGAACGCCGGGGCCGTTATCCTGAACCTCTAGTGTCAGCAACTTGTCCACGACCCCCGCGTGTATATCGATCTTCCCCTCCCCGATCTGGCCCTTGACCCCGTGCAGGATGGCGTTCTCCACCAACGGTTGGAGGATAAAACTGGGCACTACGGCATCCAAAGCTTCGGGGTCAAGATCCATAACCACGATGAGCCGGCCCTTCAGGAGAATCTGCTGAAGCTGCAGATAGAGTTGTACTACACGCATTTCCTCGGCCAGCGAGATCTCCTGTTCTTCGACACTCGACAGTGTCGCGCGCAGGAGGTTGCTCAGCCCGGTCACAGCACCAATAGCCGCGTCGCGGTCGTCCTTTCGCACCAGTGCCACGATCGCATGCAGCACATTGAAAAGGAAATGCGGCTGCAGTTGCGTCCGCAGAGCCTGGAGCTGTGCCTTTGCGAGCTGGGACTCCAGCCTGCTGGCCCTGAGATCGTTTTCACGAAATCCTTTATGGTAATTGATCAAGTACGCCATCAGCACATTGACGACGTACGCCCTCATCCCCCGGTGGAAATTGGCCGCGAACGGTTGTGCCAGACCATCTCCGGACTCCGGGGCGGTGTAGCTCCACCAGAAGCTTGATTGAATCCCGGCAAGGAGTAAGGCAAGAAGGGATGCGAGAGACAAGCCCGCGACAAGAACAACCGCCAAGGTCGCGAACCATTGACGGCGGTTGAACGGATGACGGCGGGCGATCGCGCGGGCAATCGGATAGGTCCCTGCCCCGACAACCGTAAACAGAATCGCCGCCCCCGCCAGCCGGACCAGGTATGGCGTGCTGCCGGTTAGGTGGCCGGCGATGAAGTCTGTCACCGCCATCACGAGGCTGAGGAGACTCCAGAGGCCAACCACCAGCCTGAATTCACGAGTCTGGTCCGACACTTCGAGCCCCCCGAGCAGGGACTTTGCCTTGTGTACTAATCCTGACGTTTGACCTCGCTTGCAGATCTCATTCTCGCCTGCTCTCTTGCCGGGTTCTTTTATCTCCTCTCTACCTTCCGCCAGTTCTGATTCGAGCTGATAGTGGGGTTGAAATCCGCGGATTCCGACACGATATACTCCCCTAACGCGTTGGTCCATGCCTGGTGATAACCCGCAGGAAGTTCAACACGCCTCTCGCTAACGGAGTCGTAGTCCTCATCAACGCCCCGGATATGCTGGCTGAAATTCTCCGGGACGCGGTCGTACACCTTCTGGCGTTCTTCATACGACTGCATCATCTGATCGCTGATCTCATTGCTCGTCCGGCTGAGGATTCTGCTCAGCTAGCCCTTCAGTCAAACCTTCTTCGCCATCACCCTGTCTATATACTTCATCTTCTCTGTCTCCACACGGATGTGGTCTCCGGTTTCGATAAACTGCGGGACGAGAATTTCGATGCCGCTCTCGAGCGTCGCAAGCTTCATCGTATTGTCCTGACCATCGCGAATACCCGGTCCTGTGGAAGCCACCTCCAGCTCCAGCACCTTCGGTATCTGCACGGACACAGGCTCTTCTCCCAGCAACTCCACGGCGACTTTCGTCCCCTCTTTGAGTATTTTCTCCACCTTCCCGATTGCCTCACGTGGGACCCCGATCTGTTCAAATGTCACTGGGTCCATGAAATAGCATGCATCGCTGTCGGCAAAGATGTACTCCATTTGCCGTTTCGCGAGCTCCACTTCTTCGACTCTATCGGCCTGTTTGAAGCGCCGGTCAGCCAGATGCCCGAACTTCATCTCTCTGGTCTTTATTTCCACAAATCCGTGCATCTGACCGCTCCCCGTATGCCGGACAACCTCCAGCACGCGGTGCAGGCGGTTGTCCAGGCGGAGTGTCATCCCTTCCTTCACTTCGGAAACGAGAATCATAGAGTATATCCTTTCACATTTTGGCGAAAAACTCAGCCGGGCCCTCCAGAGCGATCCTCGCCGAGTCAATCCCTGCCGGGGGCGGGATCCTCAGCTCTTTTTCGGTGTGATGACCATCGCGGCGGAGAGCAACTGCTCGACGTTTGTGCTCCCGCAGGACTTACACGCCGGGTGGGATGTCCGGTCGTGCTCTCCGATCGTCAGGTGAATCGTGAAGATCTTCTTGCAGTTCATGCACTGGTACTCATAGTCTGGCATATGCTTTCCTCCTTACCATCTTGTTGTACAAAGAGACGGGAACCGTTCTTTCCCGGTCACCTCAGATCTCTTTTGCGATACGCCCCGCATTCCGGCAGAGCGATCAGGCTGACAAGAGAGCCGAGTGGGTATCTTTCAGCTTCTAGAAGCAGCGCCCTTCAAGCGGCCCGATTCGTCAGGTTTGACCTTTGGAAGCGAGACCCCCGCAGGGGGTCCAGCCTCGACCGACTGAAGTCGGTCGGCCCGAGTTCCTTTGCCGGGACTGCGATCATTCGAGAACAAAGCACGAAAGTCCGCGGTACACTGTGCGGGGCGAGGCGAGTCAGGCAGCCACGAATTCGGCCACCACAGGCTTCACGAGCCGGGCAAAGTCGGCGTACGCGATCTTGATCAGCTCCCGGTGAGTGCCCGCGTTGAAGGCGATCTCCTCGTCCTCGGCGAGCGTCCCCGCGACGAAGACTTCCATCCCGTAGAGATTGCCAAATGGGGGCATCGCACCGACTTCGCACTCAGGAAACATGTCTTTGAACTCCCTCTCGGTCGCAAGCTCCACCCGCTCTGCGCCGCACACCTCACGGAGCAGATGGAAATCGATCGTATCGGAGGCCGGTAGAACCGCCATCGCCATTGTTCCCTTGATCCTGACCATCACCGTCTTCGCCAGCTGTTTTCCCGGAATGTGTGCCGAAGCAGCAATCTCCTTCGCGGTAAACGCGGGCGAGTGCTGGATGGTAACATACCGAATGCCCTGGCTGTCCAGGAACTCCTTCAACTTTTGTACCGGCATGACACCCTCCTCCAATCTGTGATTGAGACGCAACAGAACCAAAGCCGACAAAAAACCCCGGGCGTTGTCCTGAGAACAACATCCGGGGTTTCACCGTCAGCGTATGTATTTCCCTCGTATCCTTGTCAGCCCGTACCGCGCGTACCCCCCTCCTCGAATTCCTCCCCGCGGGCCCCGGACTTCGGCTGCGCTCTTCCGCAGCCTCCAGACCATGTCGACCGAGTGTGACATTGGCGTCTGAGGGTATGGGACCTGATGAAAGACAGTCCCTCTGGGCGAAAGGTAGTGCTTCTCTATAATAGTGTCAAGACATGATCATACGACTGATGGAATCGGGCAAATTTCAACAGATTGGCGGGATTGCAACAAATTCACCCGATGGCCGTACACATATGCTAATATCCTGAGATGTTCTTCCAGCCTCTGTCCAACTCAACCACAGCCAAGGAGCACCCTGATGTTTCGCCGCACGCTTCCTCAGAAACTACTCTTGTTTGCACTCCTCCTGACACTGGTCCTCTCTTCCCCACTCTTGCGCGGGGGGACGCCGGACGACGTTGATATCCCGTACCAGAAATTCGTTCTCGGAAACGGGCTCACGCTAATCGTCCATGAGGACCACAAAGCTCCGATTGTTGCGGTCAACATCTGGTATCACGTCGGATCGAAGAACGAGAAGACCGGCAAGACCGGATTCGCCCACCTGTTCGAACACCTGATGTTCAATGGGAGCGAGAATTTCAACGACGATTACTTCCAGGCGCTTGAACGGATCGGGGCGACCGATCTCAACGGCACCACAAGCGAGGACCGGACGAACTATTTCCAAAATGTTCCCACGTCGGCCCTGGACATCGCTCTCTGGATGGAATCCGACAGGATGGGACACCTTCTCGGTGCGATCGATCTGAAGAAGCTCGACGAACAGCGCGGAGTCGTGCAAAACGAAAAGCGCCAGGGAGAGAATGAGCCATACGCGATTTCCGATGAACTGACAGTCAAAAGCACGTACCCCGCCGGCCATCCGTACTCATGGACGGTCATTGGATCCATGGAAGACCTGAGCGCCGCATCGCTGCAGGACGCGAAAGACTGGTTCAAGACCTATTATGGCGCAGCAAACGCTGTGCTGGTGGTCGCCGGGGACATCAACGCAGAGACAGCGCGCAAGAAAGTGGAG
>DAIUKN010000056.1:0-10166 GCA_036848195.1 Bacteroidota bacterium | reverse complement strand
TGCGGGGGGAAATCGCCGTTGACCGGAGCGGAGGGACGAGGTTCACTCTGGCATTCACCGTGTCCGGCAGGTCCGCCCATGAGTGATCCGGCTGTGCGGGATGCCGCGCTGCAATTTTACTATTCCGGCTTTTACCAGGCGCTCAGACGATATCGTCGGGCCGCTGTGATCGGCTGGGCCGTCGTTGCTGCCGGCTCCGTGGGGATCCTCCTCGGCTGGGATTTTGCCAAACCTCCGGGGCTGTATCACCTGGGCCTCTGCCTCGGAGCCATCGCAGCGGGACTGGTGCTCATCCAGGGGAACATTGCTGCCCTTTCTTTGTACGTACGGATCCCATTTCCTCTCCCTCCCGCAGGAGAGGAGGAGGAACCCTGGCAGGGTGCAGCGGAGGAGCTCCGAGGTCTGATGAAGGATGTCGATGACGGCGGGTGGCAGGAAGCTTTTGCCGCCCTGGACCGGCTTGAACGGATGGGCGATCGGTATGGCCTCCCGCCGCTGGAACACGGACCGACCTGAGGGAGCAGGAGACGCTGATCGGGGGAGATTCATGGTAGTCTATTACTGGTGAGAGGAATGCACATGGGAAGCCGTCTTGAAGAATTCCAGGAATTCCGGTCGCGGATGAACCAGAGAATCCTCGACGTCGACAATCGCGCCATCAAACGGTTCTTCGGAGTCGACACGCTCACGTATGAGGCGGGAGCGCTCGACCCGCGAACCAAGGAGATGCTCGGTCTCGTCGCCTCGATGGTTCTCCGCTGCGACGATTGTATCTCCTATCATGTGATCGAGTGCAAGAAGGAAGGGGTGACGGACGCCGAGCTGTTTGATATCTTCAGCGTCGCGCTGGTGGTGGGCGGGAGCATCGTGATTCCGCACTTGCGGAGAGCTGTCGCTCTTCTGGATGAACTGAACGCCCAGGAGGCAAAGTGACGTCCGCCGGATACGCCGGACGCACCCTCGCCTGGGTGGCGATTTTCGGCGCAGCCTTCGCATTTGTGGAATCCGCCGTGGTCGTCTATCTCCGGGCGCTCTACTACCCCGAAGGTTTCGCCCTCCCCTTGAAGGCCCTCCTCGCGCAGCATCTGACGGTGGAGGTTGCGCGCGAAACCGCAACGGTCGCTATGCTTTGTTCCGTGGCGATGGTGGCAGGACAGAAGGCATGGGAGCGATTCGGATACTTTATGGTGGCGTTCGGCGTGTGGGACATCTTCTACTACATCTGGCTGAAGGCTCTCCTGGGCTGGCCCGCGTCGATCCTCGATTGGGATGTGCTGTTTCTCATTCCCGTCCCGTGGATTGGACCGGTGGTGGCTCCCCTCCTGGTGGCTCTTGCCATGGTGGGCTGCGGCGTGGCAATCTGTCTTCGGGTTGCCGCGGGGCAGCCCTTTCGGCCTCGGCTGCCCGCTTGGGTTCTGGGAGGAGCCGGAACGGCAGTTCTCCTCACTTCATTCCTGTCCGACACGGGTGCGACGCTTCACGGGTTGCCCCCGCAGGATTATCGCTATGGGCTTCTGGCCACCGGACTGCTGCTTCTTCTGGCAGGGTTTGCCGTGGCATGGAGATCGCGGAGGAAACGATGATCGTGCGCGGCGACTGATTTCTTCTCTGTGCAATCTCCAGATCCTTCACCTCAGTGGTGATCACGATGCGGCACGTCATCTCTTTCATCCTCCTCTCTCTCGTCCCGCTGTTCCCGGTTGTAGCCCAGCATTCCGTCGTGGGTCAGTGGGAGGGGAGTATCGTTCTCGTTGGCGGGCGGCTGGGGATAGCGGTTGAGTTCTCCGATGCAGGCGATTCTCTGAAGGCGACAATCGACATCCCGCAGCAAGGAGCTATGGGCCTGCGCCTCATCAACGTTATGTGCCGCCCTCCACGCCTGCATTTCGAGCTCCCTGCGGGACCAGGCCTGGCAATCTTTGATGGAACGGTCACCGGTGATTCCGCCTACGGTGATTTTCGCCAGGCCGGCTTCACAGGAACCTTCTCATTACGGAGAGGCGTTGTGCATCCGCACGCGGAGGCCGGACCACCGCCGCCATACAAGATCGAGGATGTGACTTTCCGTAACGGGACCATCACTCTGGCTGGCACGTTAACCGTTCCCCTGTCGGGGGCGAAATCCCCGGCACTTATCCTGATAACAGGAAGTGGGGCCCAGAACCGGGATGAAGAGGTCTTCGGGTTCACAGTGTTCCGGGTTCTTGCCGACCATTTGACACGGAACGGCATTGCCGTACTTCGATGCGACGACCGCGGTGTGGGTGCATCGACGGGCGATGTCGCGCAGAGTACCACCGATGATTTTGCCAGTGACATCAGCGCGGCGCTCCGCTTCCTGAAGTCGCGGACAGAGATCAACCCACGGCAGATCGGCCTTCTCGGCCATAGCGAAGGAGCGGAAGTGGCCGGTCTGGTTGCTGCAGAGCATGCGGAGATAGCGTTTGTGGTCTGTATGGCCGGTCCTGCCGTATCCGGCGACAAGATTATTCTCTCACAAATAGAATCCCTCAATAGGACCCGGGGTGTACCTGAGGATCGGATTGCCCGCGACGTGGCACTGGAGCGGAGAGTCTTCGAAGTGATCCGTTCGGATACCGGCTGGGAGAACGTCGTTGTGGAGCTGAGGAAAGCGATCAGAGCCGACATTGGAAGAGAGGTCGGGAACCTGCCGGAGGATCAGAAGAAATCGCTTCCGGATATCGATTCAATGGCAGAGGCCCGTGCGGGCCAGCAGATTGCCGGTGCCAAATCACGATGGTTCCGGCATTTCATCGACTTTGATCCGGCTACGGTCCTGTCAAGGGTCCGATGTCCCGTTCTGGCTCTGTTCGGAGAGAAGGACATGCAGGTCCTTCCGAGTCTCAACAAGGAACCGATGGAGGCCGCGCTGCGCCGGGCGGGAAACGGAGACTATACGATCAAGATCGTGGCCGGAGCCAATCACCTCTTCCAGGCGGCGGAAACGGGGACACCTGCCGAATACGCGACGCTGAAAAAGGAATTTATCCCCGGATTCCTCGAGATCATCTCCGATTGGGTACGAAGGCGCGTAGCGAGTGTGCGCTGACGCGTCACTCCGCCCGTTTTCGCCTGGTAGTCAGGAGGGTGACGTTAGCTTTTCCTTGCCCGTGAATCTGGCTCCCAGGTTCAAAGACCGCAAGGCCGGCCTGGAGTGCCTGGGCAAGTTCTTCATGAGCCCCCTGGCGCTGCAGCGTGAATCCTTTTCCTCCACCAGGTTGCCGATGGGCCATTGAAGGGACGGCCCCGCTTTCTCGGACCCAATCTGCCCCCGCCTCGTAGAGGTTTGCCAGGTGCCAGAGAACCCCGGGCTTGGGACGGCACACGTCTTTCTCCCACCGTTCTACTCCCACCCATGAGTAGCCGATCATCCCGGCGACCTCCTTCAGTGTGTACCCTGCGGAGATCCGGGCTGCACGCAAGCGTCTCCCTAAGGTCGTGACATGCCTGCGCTGTGCAATAATGTTATCGACAGCACCTTCGATCTCAAGAGCCCGCTGTCCCGAGAGAAAGGTCCGGTAATTGACAATCTGCCATGCATACTGCCGGGAGACGGAAAGCTGTTCGGCCAGGTATGAAACAGTAATCCCCCACGGCTTCATCTTCTTCCTTATCCTGGCGACGATTTCTTCCACATCAGCGGTTATCCTGGGTGGTTCCATTGCATCTTCTCCCGTTGGCATGTGGTGGGTCCACTTGATGGTACGGCCGGGGGGAGAAAAAGTTGGAGAGAATCAGGAGGAATTCATTTCTGGTTGCCCGGCTGGCATCCGGCGGTCAATCGGTGGGGTTCCCGTAGCAGTTCCTTTTCCACCGGTAGGTCCCGCTGGCGAAAGGGGAATGATGTTCTCGGAGTGTGTCAGTCTACTTTCAACGAATCGCGGCCTTCTGCCGGGGGCCCATAGTAATTCTTATCCCAGGCGTGCGATCTGAGTTGCTTGGCCAGAGCTGGTGTCAGGTGTCGGCCGTCAGAAACCGCGCAGTTTTCTTCTGCATGCCGTGTGGTCCGCATTCCGGGGATCACTGTTGAGACTGCAGCGGAGTTCAGGCAGAAGCGAAGCGCAAGTTCGGGGAGAGTGGAAGCCTCCCTACCCAGCAGGGGGCGGAGCCGTTCGACGTGCTCCTGGACCTCAAGTTTTCGGTGCCCCCGGAAGTACCCATTGCGGAAATCACCTCTCGGAAACGATGTTGCGGGGGTTACTGCTCCGGTTAGAGCCCCCTCATCGAAGGGAACCCGGACGATGATACCAATGCCTTCTTCCAGGCAGAGCGGGAAAAGCTTGTCGGAGGGGGACTGGTCGAAGATGTTGTAGATGACCTGGAAGGTGTCGACCTTACCGGAGGCGCCTACACGGAGGGCGCTCTCTGGCTGGTGGTCGTTGATGGAGATCCCGAAAAAACGGATCTTTCCTTGTTCTTTGAGCTGGCTCACGGCTTCAAACCACTCGGGCAGGTCAGTCCATTCGTCAAGCCAGACGTGGAGTTGCTGGATATCGATCGTCTCCGTGCCGAGGTTCCTGAGGCTCCTTTCCGTGCAGTCCACGATGTACTTGTAGGGGAACACCTCTGAAAGCCTGCTTCCCGGGCGGGCGGGCCACGTGTTGTTCATCGGAGGGATTTTCGACGCGACGACGATAGGTTCGCGGCGTTCCTTAATGAAACGCCCCACCAGTACCTCGCTGTGCCCCTTGCCGTATGCCAAGGCTGTGTCGATGAAGTTCACACCGAGGTCCGCCGCCCGATGGAGGGCTGCCATAGATTCTTTATCAGTCGCTCCCTTCCACATCTCTCCCCCGATCCCCCAGCCACCGAAGCCGATCTCAGATGCAGAGATTCCAGTCCGTCCCAGCGTTCGATATTGCATGTACGCCCTTATCTTGTTGGAAGCTTGCCTTATGTCTCATCAGGATTGCTGCCTATCCGCCAAATTCCTTGCAGGCCTCAAGCATAGCGACATAATTCTCGAAGTTTACATATTCCGGGATGCTGTTGCCGGACCCAAGGCAGTATCCTCCATTGTAGGCCGCGGTCTCTATGTTCTGTCTTACCTGCTCCCGTACCTGCTCACGGGTGCCTCGTGCCAGAAGATCCACGTCGACGTGCCCCATGAGGCAGAGCCGATCGCCATACCTGCGCTTCACTTCAGAGAGCTTCATCGCTTTCGGTTCGATGGGGTGGAGTGCATCGACTCCGCAAGCGATAATCTCCTCCATGACGGTGTAGAGTACACCGTCGGTATGATAAATGAGAGGCTTTCCGCAGCTCCTGGCAATTTCGCCGATTTTGAGGAGCCATGGGAAGAAGAACTTCCGAAGTACCGCGGGTGAGACAAGCAGGCCGTCAGTATATGCAATGTCATCGCTGTACCAGAGAATGTCGACGGCATCGCACTCTGCAAAGTACTCAAACATTCGCACGACGAGGTTGCCCAGGATGGTGTTCAGGCGCTCCACCAGCCCGGGGTTTTCGAAGAGGCTCAGAGAGAAGTTCTCGAACCCCATCATCTCCCAGGTCATGGTGAAAATATCCCCGTATTGTCCGATTACACCCAATCCCTCCGGGAGGAGGGGGCCAACCTCTTCGAATCGGGTGTAGTCGAAGTCCGAAGCATGTGGGAATCGGTACCGGTCGAGATCCGATTCGCTCGTGATGACCCCTGCTCCCTCTGAGGCCCACTTCCGGAAGACTGTCCCATCCTCGTTCAGGGTCACCTGCCCGGCGCCACCGATCTTTGCGGGGTTGAAATCGGCTCCGGGCTGGAGCTTGATGTAGTCGTATCCCGCGCTCTGCCAGAAGGCGATCTCGTCGGCCAGGGTCTGCAGAGGGTGGCCGAGGAGCCGTTCCTTGATGAGCTGATGAATACCCAGCTCGGCAAGAGGGACATAGGATCCCTTTTCCCTTCGAAGAGTCCGGATGAGCTGGGTGATGTCGGGACGCATGCGACTTAAAAAAAATTAATCTTTTGTTTACACCACGTTAAACTCTTTTTCGTATATTTCACTATAAGAGAGTCACCTCAAGTGGTCTCTTTCGTGATCGTGTGCGTCGAATCACAGCAATCGCTTCATTAGAATGCTATCATGCAGTTGTCATTTTGGGGGGAAAATCAGATGAAAGTTTGGAAGATCGCGGCCCTCGTTGCTTTGGCAACAATCCCATTGCTTCTGATCTCTTCCAACAAGAAGAAGATCCAGGAGCCGGTGTGTGGCGACACGGACAATATTTTCGAGAACGAGCTGACGGCCGATTAACGCGCGGCGAGCCAGGTCTGGTTGGCCAACGATGAATGAGCTTCATTGCGGGGCACGTTGACTGCATGTATGCGGGGCAGTCCGGGCCGCGCTAGAAGCTCACTTTCCCGAAACCTTCTTCTCCCTCTCTCCACTTGGACGTGGCGTGCTTGTCGCACTTTCCGGGTCGGGTTTTCTCCGTGAAGTATTCCACAGCTTTTTCAGGACAGAACTCTGTGGCGAGTTTTTTCGTCCCCGTGCAGATTGAATCCTCGTAAACGGTAGCAGGTTTCTGGAAATACTCGAGCGGCATCGCGATGCTCGGGTCTTCATAGGCATACTTCATAAACCTCCCCCAGATGGGGGCTGCTGCCCGTCCGCCCTGTCCATCCCAGTTCGTGAAATGCACGCTCCGGTTGTCGAAGCCGACCCAGACTGCGGCGCTGAGTTGCGGCGTGAATCCGACGAACCACGCATCGGCAAACTCCGTCGTCGTCCCCGTTTTCCCCGCAGCGGGGTAGTGGAAGAAGCTTCTCACGCGCGTCCCGGTTCCCACAGGATCATCGACAACTCCCTGCAGCATTGATGTCATGATGAACGCCGTCTCCGGGCTCAGCACCTCCTTCTGCATCGGCATATTTTCCTCGATGACATTCCCATCCTTGTCTTCGATTCTCAGAATTGACACGGGATCGACGTACACTCCCTGATTGGCGAAGACACCGAACGCCGCGGCCATTTCCATCGGCACCACTTCTCCAGATCCGAGCGCGAGTGATGCCACAGCGGGGAGGGGTGTAGAAATTCCCATCCGTTTCGCATAGTCGATGATCTGGTTCACCGGCGCGATGTGGTCCACGGCCCGGACTGCCACAAGGTTTATCGACCTCTTGATTGCCTCGCGAATGGTCACCATTCCGCCGACACTGCCGTCGGAGTTTGAGGGGGTCCACCGTTTTCCGTCCGGCATCATGATGGTCACCGGCTGGTTGAGAATCTCGAACGTCGGTGGAATACCGTTGTCAATCGCAACGGTGTAGACGAATGGTTTGAACGCCGAGCCCGCCTGTCGGGCGATCTGCGTTGCATGATTCAGGCCGTACTTGAAATTCCTGAAGTTGATTCCTCCGACCATGGCGCGGATTCCCCCGTCCCTGGGGTCGACGCAGACGAAGCCCACCTCGATAGTCTGTGCAAGAGTTTTCATCGAGTCGAGCCACGCCACGTTGCTCCGGAGCGCCGTGTGAACACTGTCGCGCTGTCGCGCCGACACAGCTTTTCGGTATTCCGATGAGGTCTTGATGGCCTGTTCGATGACGCGGGTCAGTGCATCGCGTTCCGTCCCCCATTTCCAAAGCTTGTCGAACGAAGTCTGATACTCGGCAAGATGTTCCGCTACCGCCTGGTTTGCGTGGCGCTGCATCCTGCTGTCGAGCGACGTGTAGACAGAGATCCCGTCGCGGTAAATGTCAAAGCCATACTTCTCCGCCTTCTGCAGCAGTTGCTGCCTGACATATTCGATGAAGTGAGGGGCGATGCCCGTGCTCACGAGATCATCGGTGGATCGGATCTGGGCTTGCTCGTTCTTCGCTGTCTCGGCCTCTGCTTCGGTGATGTACCCATACTTCACCATCTGGGAGAGGACAACATTGCGCCGGCCCATGGCGCGGTCCGGATGTTTCCCGCCCGGATCGTAGTATGCAGGGCCCTTGAGAAGGGCAATCAACGTTGCAGACTCGCCGAGCGTGAGTTCCGCCGGCGGCTTGCCGAAGTACACATGCGAAGCTGACGCCACCCCATAGGCACCGCGCCCGAAGTAGACCACATTCAGGTAGAACTCGAGAATCTCTTCCTTGGTAAAACTCCGCTCAAGCTGGATTGCCGTGATAAACTCTCGCATCTTACGCGTCACAGTGTCAAAAATGTTCCGGTCATCGTGCCCGAGGTAGAGATTGCGCGATAGCTGTTGCGTGATGGTGCTGGCACCCTCCTTCAGCCGGAATGCCAGCGCATTCTTGACCATCGCCTTCCAAAACCGGATGACATCCACCCCCCAGTGCGAGTAGAAGTCCTTGTCCTCCGTCGCGATCAGCGCATGAATGACGTTCTGGGGGATTTCCTGAAGGGAAGAATGCGAACGGTTCTTGATGTAATACTGGTCAAGCACCTCGCCATCGACGGAGAAGACCCGGGTTGCCAACTCCGTCCGTGGGTTTTCGATTCGTTCGAGCGACGGCAATCCGGAAAAGAGATATATCCCAAAAGCGATGCACAGGGCGCCGAAAAGAGCGAGAACGACCAGCATCTGCACCGTGCGCTTGCTCAGCCGACGGCGCTGCCCGCCGCCCGATTTGCCCCGGCGATAAGCCGGATCGCTGAAATACCGTTCCATGTTTTCGGGTTCGTTCTGCCGGTCTTCAGTGTTCGCCATACGGAGTTCCGTTGTCGCCGTTCCAGGAGTGCAGCGTCAGTGTGCCGTGTTCCATTCGCCCAAATGTCCGAAATGATATCCAGTCACCAAGATTTATGTAGATCCCCCGACCAATCTCCTTGCGAAGCGGCTGGTGACGGTGTCCCATCACGACGATGTCGACGCCTTCGCGGATCTTCACGCCGGCATAGGCGAGCATTCCTTCCTCTTCGCCGTAATCCTTGTTGGCCGTATATTCACGGCTCGTGCGGGAAGAACCTCTCGCCAGCCGGACTCCGATGTCGGGATGCAGCCAGCGGTAAAGGCCGATAGAGACCCTGTTCCGGAGCACCGGCTTGATCAGCCGGTACCCCAGGTCGTTCGTCGCGAGCCCGTCACCGTGGTGAAGAAAAATGCGCTTCCCCTGGAGGGAAATCTCAAAGGGGTCCGGGTGGACCTGGACCCCCAGTTCGGTCGAAAAAAAGCCCTTCATCCAGAAATCATGATTTCCGGTCAGGTAATGCACGGGGATCCCGCGGTCGGTGAATTCCTGCAGTGCGGTCAGGGTTCTGTGAAACCCCCGGGGGATCACCGTGGAATACTCGAACCAGAAGTCGAACAGGTCTCCGACAATCAGCAGACATTCCGTACTCGGAAGAACGGCCTTGAAGAACGCCAGAAGCTGGTCCTCTTTTCTTCGTTCCTCTTCCTTGCTTCCGAGCCCGAGGTGGACATCCGATATGAAGTACGAAGGCATGGAGCTTGGATTTAGCGGCCGAGGGAGAGCCAGGGCCGGAGTGGCAAGCTGTCATTCCGGCTGTGGTGCGGACGGATAGAGATTGTCATAGTGTTCTAATGTAAAGAAAGGGGGACGGAAAGTAAACACCCGGGTGGCTCCGGGCAACGGCGGGCCTCTTCCTTACGCCCTTGAAACTCCCCGCTCGGGTTCCTCAACGTGCCGCAGGATCACCAATCCGGCAATGAAGAACAGTCCTATCGAGAGAGCTGCAAGGCGTTCGTTGGTGAGGTCAGCGATGATGCCATAGGTCAGCGGTCCGATGACGGCAGAGGCTTTGCCGCAGAGGCCGTCATAGAACCCGAAAAACTCCGCGGCGTGCTCTTTCGGAGTCAGCAGGGCCATCAGGCTCCGGCTGGCGGATTGCGTGGACCCGATCGCGACCCCCGCGCACAGGGCGACGCCGTAGAAGAAGGGGACAGAGTGTACGAAGTATGCGGCGATGGCAATGCCGGTCCAAAGGACGAGCGTGATGGTGATCGTCCGTTTCGCTCCGATCTTGTCGGTGACGATGCCGAACACGAGCGATCCGAGGACGGCGCTCGTCTGGACGATGGCAAAGAACGCAATGATGGCTGCATCGTTCATCCGGAGGACGGTCTCGGCGAAGATCGCGGCAAAGGCGATCACGGTGAGAATGCCGTCGTTGTAGATGAAGAAGGCGATCAGGAACCGGGCGATTGAGGGATATCGTCGTTCGATGAAGAGG
>DAIUKN010000055.1:0-10265 GCA_036848195.1 Bacteroidota bacterium | reverse complement strand
GTGAAGAAGATCGGGGTAGGCGTTCCCCTTGCCGAGTTCCTGTGCCATCTCTTCGGCGACGGTCGTGATCCTTGGATCCACCTTCTTCGAGAGGAAGATGTCATACATATCCAGCTCACTGTTCTCCATGATCTCGACCCCGATGTCAAACAGCGGCTTGACCGGGGCATGACACGTGAGGAAATCAAACGGCCGGGGACCGAAGGAGAAGATTTTGAGGTTCCTGAGGCCCAGAAAGATCCTTGCGACCGGGAAGAAATCACCGACCATGCCGGCAACTTCGGCAGGGCTTCCGACAGGGGAGGCGGGGATATGCACATGCAGCGACCGCAGGCCGAGGTTGTATGATGCACTGAGAAGGCCGCAATAGGCATCTCCTCTCCCGCCGAAGAGGTCTTTGCCGCTGTCTTCCGCGGCAGCCGCCATCATGACGGGCCCGCCGAATTTCTGCGCGAGCATCGTGCTCGGACCCTCCGGTCCAAAGTTCCCGAGGTAGATGACCAGTGCATTGATCTTCCTGGCCCGGATCTCTTCCAGGGCTTTCAGCACGTCGGTCTCGTTCTCAACCATCGTTTCGAGCTCAACGACGGGGATCGCGCGAGAGGCGCAGGCCGCGACCACCATCTGGCGCCGCTTCCTGGATAACTCCTGCGGAAAGCAGTCTCTGCTGACAGCGACAATTCCCATGACAAGCGACGGAATATTGTTCATTGCTGGTCTCCTTTGTCCGGCCTGGATTTCGGCTGTCCGTAGTACGACTTCGGGCCATGCTTGCGTTGATAGTGTTTCTTAATGAGAACAGGCTGCAGCCGGGAAATCGAAGGATTGATCTGCATCGTGAGGTACGCGATTTTCGAGAGTTCCTCGAGCATCAGACTGTGGTATACCGCTTTTTCCGGAGTCGCGCCCCAGGCGAAAGGACCGTGACTCGCAACGAGAACCATCGGCACTTCTTCATACGACCTCCGCGCAAACGTCTTCACAATAAGGTTCCCCGTCTCCTCCTCGTAGTCCCCGCTGATCATCCTGACCGTCATCGCCCCGGTGCAGGGGATGTCGGCCGGCAGATGGTCTGCATGGGTTGTTCCCAGGATGGGCACAGGCCGCCTGGCCTGTGCCCACGCCACGGCATACGGGGAATGAGTGTGCACCACACCGCCAATATTCGGAAAGTGCCGGTAGAGCGTTGTGTGCGTCTTCGTATCTGACGACGGACGGAGCGTCCCCTCCACCATGGCGTTGTTCAGCGTGACGACGACCATATTTTCCGGACGCAATTCTTCATAGAGGACACCGCTTGGCTTGATGGCAACCACCCCGGCCTCCCGGTCAACGGCACTCGCATTGCCGAAAGTGTGCAGCACCAATCCGAGTTTCCGCATCTCCATGTTGCACTTCCACGCAATTTCCTTGAGCTCACGGTACGGACTCATGGGTTCCTCCCTGGCGTCAACGTTTGAGTTTCGACGAAGTGCGCAAGCGTCCGGTACCGTTCGTAGAGCAGCGCATACCGTGCGACAGTCTCGCGGCGGGGAACGTACTCACGTTCCCAACCGCTCCCCAAGGCCTTCATCGATGCTCCAACGGTCTCATAAAGACCAGCCACGGTGGCAGCGCACATAGCGGCCCCGAGCGCGCACGTTTGCTCGGACCTCGACACTTTGATGGAAACATTCATGACGTCGGCCACGACCTGCATGATGAAGGGTGATCGCTTGGCCACACCGCCCAGGGCAATGACACCGTCGATGCGGACTCCCTCCTCGCGGAACCGATCGGCGATGGCCTTCGCGCCGAAGGCCGTGCACTCAACGAGCGCTCTGAAAATCCGGGGCGCGTCACTGCCGAGACTGAGACCCGTGATGGCCCCTTTCAGAAGCTGGTTTGCATCGGGGGTTCGCCGTCCGTTCATCCAGTCGAGGGCCAGCACGCCGGACTCGTCGATCGGGACGCGTTCTGCATGCTTGGACAACTCCTCGATCAGTCGTTCGGATACTGTGCCGAGCAGTTGTTGCCCGGTCTGCTCATCGACGGTCCCGCCCTTTGCGATGATCTCCTCCACCGGCCACAGGAGCACCTTCTTGAACCACGCATAGATGTCGCCAAATGCAGATTGCCCCGCTTCCATGCCGAGCATGCCCGGGATGACAGAGCCGTCGACCTGACCGCAGATTCCCCTCACGAGTCTATCACCCATCTCCTCCATCGGCGCCACAATCACGTCGCAGGTCGAAGTCCCCATGATCTTGGTCAGAAAATACGGGGCGATTTCCCCGCCGACAGCACCCATGTGGGCGTCGAAGGCCCCGACCCCGACTGGAACGGAACCGGGAAGTCCAAGGCGGTCGGACCATTCTTGTGAGAGAACACCGGCGGCTTTGTCGCTGGTGTGCGTTTCCGTGTAGAGCCGTTTACGAACCCCCTTCAGGATCGGGTCCAGGCGGACCAGGAATTCTTCCGATGGGAGACCGCCAAAGGACTTGTGCCACATTGCCTTATGGCCGGCAGCGCACCGGCTCCTCTTGATCAGGAGGGGATCCGTTTTGCCCGTAAGGAGCGCGGGGAACCAGTCGCAGTGCTCCACCCAGGAGAAGGCTGCATTGCGAACCCGATCATCGACCCGAAGAACGTGGAGCATCTTCGCCCAGAACCATTCCGATGAATAGACCCCGCCTTCGAATTGTGTGAAGTCGGTTCCACCCCACGACCGGGCCAGCCTGTTGATCTCCTCGGCCTCTGCGACCGCCGTATGGTCCTTCCAGAGAATGAACATCGCATTGGGATTCGCGGCGAACTCGGGGAGGAGCGCGAGGGGGAAACCGGACCGGTCGACGGCAACCGGAGTCGACCCGGTCGTGTCAACGGAGATTGCTCTCACCTTTCTTGCGGCCCCTTCGGGCGCCCCCGCGATCGCCCCCCGCATCGACACTTCAAACGCCTCGACGTAGTCGAGAGGGTGTTGCCGAAACTGATTGATGGAGGGATCACAGAACAGGGCCTTGGACCAGCGCGGATAGGGGGCGACCGCACTGGATGCCTCCCTTCCGTCGGCCGCATCGACGATCACACACCGGACCGAGTCGGTCCCGAAGTCAACGCCGATCACGTACGCTTCATCGTTCATGCTTCCACTCGTCTCTTTAGTCCTGGTAATATGGAAGGTTGTCTCTCGTGAGAACATCGAGGGGGACCATGATTCTCTTCTTCACGCCCTCCCTCAGAACGACATGCCGGTACAGGGCCATGATGCCGAGATATCCCTGCATGGCCGGCCGCTGGCTGATGAGAAAGTCAATTGACCCTTCCTGCAGGCACTTCACATTGCCTTCAACCAGGTCGTAGCCGATCATGCGGATTTTCTCCCCGGCGGAGGAGTGCCGCCTGACGTGCCGCGCAATAGCGTGGGTCCACGCATTCGTGACAAAATAGCCCCCCGCCTCCCTTTTCCTCCCGGGGGCATAGTCGACAAGCCGTCTCCACAGCGCGCCGAACTCCCTGCTGTCGGTCTCTTCCGTGGTGAGCGAGAGCCGCGGATTTCCGCGCACGCCGGCTTCGAATCCTCTCATCCGTTCGTTGATATGAACATCATCGGGGAGGACCTTGATCATGACGACCCGTCCTCCCTGGCTGAGCATCAGCCCCATCAGGCTTCCTGCCAGGACTCCGCTCTGATACGGATCCTGAACGACGCTGCTCAGAAGGTGAGAGTCGGGAATAGTAGAGTCGAAGAACACATGGGGAACATGCTTGAATAGTCCGGGAACAACTGCTCCCGCAATCCGCGGAAGCACAGGTGCAATCAGCAAACCGTCGTATTCCGATTCCCCGCACGTTCTGGCCGCACGTTCAAAGGAGGCCTCGGAATACCGGTCGAAATGAACCCGGTGAACACGGACCCGATAGGGCTTGAGCTCTTCTGCTGCGCGAAGGATCCCCCGGGCAGGAAGCCGCCAGTAGTCGCTGTCCTGGGAGAGCTTCGGCATGAGAACACCGAAGGTGTAGGTTTTTGCGAGCGAAAGATTCCTCGCGTAGATGTTCGGTCTGTAATCCAGTTCGTCGACGATCTGGCGAACTCTCGCTCTCGTCTTCGCCGACACACGACCCCGTTCGTGCAAAACCCTGTCCACCGTACCGATGGAAACGCGGGCTCTTTTCGCAATGTCACGGATGGAGGTCACGGCGCGCCGGCAAGGGCTCAGGGAGTCTTACCCGTCCGCATGAACGCCTTCACATTTGCTTTGCTGATGACCAGTGTCCCCGTATCGACCGCATTCGGGAGTGGGATGATGCCGGCCTCCTCCCAGTTGTTGACCAGCTTGATATTATTGTGCCTCAGGTCGTACAGCATCTGGAGGCCGAGATAGGCCATGGTATAGGTACGTTGGGCGATGGACGCCTCGATGAGGCCCTGGTCGATGTACTGCAGGGTCGTTTCATTCCTGTCCATGGCAATGATTTTCACCTTCCCCGCCTTCCCTGCCTCTTTGATCGCCACCGCACAGCCTTCTCCTCCTGCGGCATCCACACAGCCGAAGCCCGCGAGATTTGGATACGCCTGGAGGATTGAGCGCGCCACTTTTTCGGCCTCGTCCGACAATGCCTGATCGTTCCCGATCTTGACGATCGCGATTTCCGGATACTTTGCCAGGGCGTCTTTGCATCCCCGGGCACGTCCTTCGAGATTCGATTGACCGGGAATCATCAACAGCGCTACTTCGCCTTTCCCCCCGACGGCCTTCGCAAGCAGCTCGCCGGTCTGGAGGCCCGCATTGTAGTTATCCGTGCCGATATAGGTGTACCGTTTGCTGAGGGGATCATCCGTGTCGATGCACAGGACGGGAACCCCGCTCTCGACCGCGCGGTTGATGGAAGGGCGGAGAGCGTCGGACGCAGGAGCAATGAGGATTCCGGCAGGTTTCCGCGCCAGCACCTGTTCGAAATCCTTCACCTGCTGGTTTGGATCACCGCCGGTGGGTCCGCGGACTTCCGATTGCACGCCGAGGATCCGCGCTTTGTCTTCCATCCCAAGCCGGGCATCGACCCAGTAGGGGTTCCCCACGGAGACCCCGATGAAAACGTACTCTTCTTGAGAGGCGGCTGGTCCAGCAGCGCCGCCCGTCGATCGCTCGGACGATCCCCATGGCCGGAAGATGAGCAGAACCACGATCGCCAGAGCGAGCAGAACATTCAGAACTCTTTCCATGCGCTTTGACCTCGTTGTTGTAAGAACCATCAGCAGCTTTCGCAGGCGTTCGCGCGTCAGCTGGTCGAGCATGACAGCGATAATCAGGATTGTCCCGGAGACGATTCCTTCCGCATAGAAGGAAATTCTCAGGAAGCCCAGTCCGCTGGTGATGATACTGGTCAGCAACAGGCCGAGGAACGTCCCGAAGATCGTCCCCTTGCCGCCGGAGAGGCTCGCCCCGCCGACCACCACTGCGGCAATGATCCGCAGCTCCGCACCGCTGCCCGCAATCGGGGACGCCGCCCCGGTCTTGGACGTCGCGATGATCCCGCTCAGTGCCGAAAGGGCTCCGGTAATCACATACATCCAGATCCGTACCCGGTCAACATTGATCCCGGAGAGCTTGGCAGCCTCCTCGTTCCCCCCGATGTAATAGATCTGCCGGAGGAATCGTGATCTTCTCAGAAGAAAGTCCGCAACGAAAAGGAAGGCCAGCATGATGAGGACGGAGTAGAATACTCCCGCCAGCCTCCCCTGTCCGATGACGAGGAAATCCGGAGGGAATCCTGTGATGGATCTCCCCTGTGTTGCCAGGAGTACGATCCCCCGAACGATCGTCATCGATCCAAGCGTTGTCACGAACGGGTTCACCTTGATCTTCGTGATCACGAACCCGTTGAAGAGGCCGATCCCCACTCCTGCAAGGATGCTCACGATAATCGCCGGAACAACGCCCCATCCGCTTTGCAGGAGGACGCCGACGACGAGACCCCCGAAGGCGAACGTCGACCCGACAGCCAGGTCGAATCCGCCCGTGATAATGACAAAGGTCATGCCGATGGCGATCAAGCCGTCGAGCGACATCCCGAGAAGGATCGCTTCCAGATTGCCCAGAGAAAGAAACCGGTTGGACTCGCCCGGCATGAGGAGCGAGAACGCCAGAGCCGTCGCAACCACCGCAAGGAGAATGACAAACTCCCTGATCTTGAACAGCTTCTTCATCATGCGGCACCTTTTTCCTCTGAATGCAAAAACATCAGGTCGACCACCGCCTTTTCCGTGATGGTCCCGGTCAATTCTCCCGTGATCGTGCCGGCCCGGAAGACAATGACCCTGTCGCTTAACCCGATGATCTCCGACAACTCCGACGAGACCACGACGACCGCCCCTCCGCGTTCCGCAAAATCGCGGAGCAGCGAGTAGATTTCGATCTTCGATCCAATATCGATTCCGCGCGTCGGTTCGTCCACAATCAGCACATCCGGTCTGGCCGCGAGGCATTTCGCAAGCACGACCTTTTGCTGGTTTCCTCCGCTGAGGGAGCCGGCCTCTTTCTCGATGGTTCCCACTTTGATGTGTAGAGCCTCCACCATATGTCTTGCCAGGTCGGTCTCCTTTGCCGAGGACATCAGTGCTCTTCCGCTGCACTCGCGGAGGCAGGCAGCGCCGACGTTCATCGTAATGCTCTGTTCAAGAAAGAGCCCCTGCTCCTTCCGGTCTTCCGGGGCATACATGATCTTTTCCCTGATCGCGCCGGCGGGGCTTCCGATGGAGAGACGCCTCCCATCCATGACCGCCTCGCCGCTCTCCTTTGCGCCGTAGCCGAACAGCGCCTGCATGACTTCGCTCCGGCCCGCTCCGGTAAGACCCGCGAGTCCGAGAATCTCCCCCTTGCGCACGGTGAGCGAGATGTGGGAAAACTTCTTCCGGTAAGAGAAATCCGACAGAACGAGTTTTTCTCCTCCGGCGCGTGTGGCTTTTGGAGGATAGACCTGACTGATCTCCCGCCCGACCATGCTGCGGATGATGTCATCGGGAGCGGTTTCCGTCCGCCGCTTTGTCGTGATGTACTCGCCGTCGCGGAACACCGTAATCGCGTCGGCGAGCTGAAAGATCTCGTTCAACTTGTGCGAGACATATAGGATCCCGGTTCCGTTCTGCCTGAGTGTGGTAAGGAGCTGGATCAATCGCTGGGTTTCGGGGTCGTCGAGGGCCGACGTGGGTTCGTCGAGGATCAGGACACGCGCCCTGGCAGAAACCGCTTTGACGATTTCGATGATCTGGCGCTGCGCTAATGTCAGGTCGGCAACGATATCGCCGGGTCTGAGCTGGACGTTGAAATTCCGGAGATATTCGCCGGCCGATCGTTCCAGCTCCTTTCGCCTGACCAGCCCAAACCGGGTCGGCTCGCGGTTCACGAAGATATTCTCCGCCACGGTCATGTTCTGGCAGAGACTCAGCTCCTGGAAGACCGTGCTGATGCCAAACGCGCGCGCTTCGCGCGGATTCGCCGGCGCGATTTCCTTCCCTTCGAGGAGGATCGTCCCTTCATCCGGTTCATGGACGCCGGCAAGAATCTTGATCAGAGTGGACTTGCCGGCACCGTTTTCACCGACAAGGGCATGTATTTCGTTCGCCTGCAGGAGAAACCGGGCCCGACGCAAGGCTATGGTGGAGCCAAAGGCCTTTGTCAGATTGCGGACTTCAAGGAGGGGGGCCATGGACCGTTCTTGTGTGCGACAACCTCATGAATATGCGTTACCGTACACGCAAAATCAAGAGAAAAAGGATTGGCTGAAGTCCACGGTACGGGGAGTGGTTGTACCGCGAGCTTCAACCCAGACGAATTACGCTTCGTCCCGTCCTTCAGTCACTCGTAGCTGTCAAACAGGCTCATGACCTTCAACGAACGCTGGAAATTGCCGACCTCCTGGGAGGGATCCGCGCCGGCCGTCATCACGGCACAGATGAGAGGAACAACCAGCCAGATTCGCATTGCGCTTGCTCCCGGTCTGAGGCCTCGGATCCCGAATCATTCCGGGGCCCTGAATGTCAACGCCTCTCGGCGACAGAAACGGAATCCTCCCCGCCGAGCCGCCTCATCTTGAAAGCATGATCACGGATGATGGCGATCGTCGACCTGTCGGAGTTGAAGATGGAATTACGCCCTTGTGGCTCTTGCGGCGGATCGCCGACGAACGGGTCGCCCTTCCGCCACACGTTGTCAGCATTCCGCCCCTTTGCCTCTCCCCCCCAGCCCCAGAAGTTGGACCCGGCAAAGGCAGCCCCTGACCGGGCGGAATCATAGAGTACGGCAAAGATCTTGCTGTAGTAGCGATCCCGGGCCGTGGTCGGACTGCCGGGTGCGCAGAGCCCCCCGTCCCGGCCGAGCCCGAACTCCTCCATCACGATCGGCTTGTTGAGCTGTCGCGCCAGCTCCAGGTGCGTGCGGATGTACTCCAGCGCATTCTGTTCCGTTTTTGGCAACGTCTCTTCGAACTTCGCGGGGTCGAACCAACTCCAGTTCAGTGGCCAGACGTGGAATGTGACATAATCGACATGTTTCGACTGATGCATCTTGATACAATACTCAGAGGACCAGCGAAAACCCACTGCCCCTTCACTCCCGGTCGACACCAGATGATTCGTGTCAAGGGAATGAATGAACGCCGAGGTCTGGTCGACCCAACCGTACAACGCCTCGAGGTTTTTCTCGCCTTCGGGTCCGCTCGTCCCGGGCCGGGGCTCGTTGGCCAGCTGCCAGGACATGATGGTCGGGTCTTCACTGTACGGGCGGCCGTTGACGGTGTTTTTCCTCTTGACGATCCTCGTAACGTAGTCTCTGAAGAGGAGATTCGCCTTCTGATTGGCATAGAAGGTTGCGGAGAAGTTCATGAAGGCGGGCCACCCTTTCGTTGTATCATCAGGGTCGACACCCGGGCTTCCGTTGGCCCAGACATTGTAGACTGCCATGCCCCCCGACCACTCCCAGTAATTGTTCAGGTAGAGGACGGCATGCATGTGCCGCTTTGCCATCTCCGCCAGAAGGAAATCAAGCCCGACCAGCAGGTCCTCATTCACCGTACCCGGCGCAGTCTGGATTGCCGGCTTCATGGATCCCCGGACATAAGAATCTTCGGAGGCGGCAAGCACCCGGAGGTTTTCGAGTCCGTGCGCATTCAACGAATCCAGCTCTCGCAGAAGCCTTGCCCGGTCTCCCGTTTCCCCCGGCGAGCCGAGGTAGCAGCCGTACCAGAGGTTCGTCCCGGCATAATAATAGGGCCGGCCGTTGTGGACGAAATGTGACCCGACCACTTTGATGAAATTGTCCCGCTCTCCGAACAGCGAAATCCCCGAACACGCTGCAAAAAGAACACTGAAAAGGAGAAGTGCTAAAATGAGTCGCAATTTCATAATGCTCCTTATTATAGAGAGTGTGCACCAAGGTGGCAAAAAAAAGGGAAAACGGCAATTTGACAAAGTCCGTGCAATGTACTATCATGATCATTACAGAGAAATGAGTCCGACACACTCTCATACCATGCTTTTTCTGACGACCACCCCAACGCTCCCGGATAGGGACGGCTGAGGTTGGTTCATCCTTTTTCCACCACATGGAAGACCGACTTCATCAGCAGCGAAGCCGGTTTTTTTGTTTCTGGGGACCACCATGCGAGTCATGAAATTTGGCGGATCGTCGGTCGGAACGCCGGGCCGGATCAAGCACGTCATCGGAATCATTGCCTCCGCGAGGAAACGGCACCGGAACATCGTCGCGGTGTTTTCGGCCTTCGCCGGGATCACCGACCAGCTTATTGAGACCAGCCGGGTGGCCGCCAGAGGCGACCGGAAGTACCTCGCCGGGCTCGCAACACTCAAGAAGCGTCACCGCGAGGCCCTTACCGAACTCGTTCCGGCACGACGGCGGCGGAACATTGAGGCGTTTGTGGGCGAACGGCTCGCGGACCTCTCCGATGTGCTCCATGGCGTTTTCTACACGAAAGAGCTGACGGCCAGAACGCTGGACTACGTCATGAGCTTCGGCGAGATCCTCTCCACATCGATCATTGCAGAAGCTCTCCGGACGAAGGGAATTCCGTGTGAGTTCCTCGACAGCCGGCATCTGATAAAGGCGGACGACACGTTCGGCAACGGGAGGGTCAAATACGACCTTACCGAACGCAACATCCGGGCGTATTTCCGGAAACATCGCGGACTGCAGATCGCCTGCGGCTTCATCGCCTCGACGACGGACAATGACACTGTCACGCTCGGCCGCGGAGGATCGGATTTCTCCGCA
>DAIUKN010000054.1:0-10299 GCA_036848195.1 Bacteroidota bacterium | reverse complement strand
CTGCCACAGCGAGGCGCAATTTCAGAAATACCGGCAGAGCGTACACGGAGCGATTCACGCCGGTAGGGGAAAAAGCGCAGACTGTGCCGATTGCCATACGACTCACGCGATCCGGAAGGTCTCTTCGGGCACATCCTCGGAGCGTCAGCAGTTCGCCGTGGAAACCTGCTCCAAATGCCACACGGAGGTTCACGACCGGTACATGAAGTCGGACCATGGCAAGGCAATGACGGCCGGAGTCTTGGGTGCGCCCACCTGCATCGACTGCCATGGTGAGCATGAAGTGGGCTCGCCTACCGCTGATTCTTCGCAGACAAGCAGGAAGAAGGTCGCCGCGATGTGCATGCGTTGCCATCAGGACAATCCTGATGTGCGGGCGAAAGTGGGTCCATCGGCCGGTTTCATCGCAAGCTACGATAACAGCGTTCACGCAAAAGCCGTAAAGACAGGGAACGACATGGCTGCCAACTGCACGGATTGTCATGGCAGCCACGACATGCTGAAGGGTTCCAATGCGAATTCGAGTGTCGCGAAGCTCAACATCGCCTCCACCTGTGGCAAGTGCCACAGCGAAATCCAGGAGCAGTATGCAGGCAGCATCCACGGATCGGCGCTCGCAGGCGGCATCGCAGCGTCTGCCACCTGCACGGACTGCCACGGAGAGCACAATATCCTTTCTGCGAAGGACGCAAACTCACCGGTCGCAGCGCAGAACGTCTCCGCACAGGTCTGTTCACCCTGCCACGCCTCCGTCAAACTCACTTCGAAGTACGGCCTGGCGGGGGATAGGTTCACGACATTCAACGACAGCTATCACGGCCTTGCCGGGAAGGCAGGTTCTGTCGAGGTGGCGAATTGCGCCAGCTGCCACGGCGTCCACGACATCAAGCCGTCCACAGACCCGACATCGAGGATAAATAAAGCCAACCTGGTCAGGACCTGCGGTTCATGTCACCCCGGCGCAAACGAGAACTTCACCAAGGGGTCCGTGCACGTCCTTGCGACGTCCAAACAGGATGAGGTTCTCTATTTTGTCTCGACGACGTACCTCATCCTGATCGTCGTTATCGTTGGCGGGATGATTCTCCACAACATTCTGGATTTCATCACGAAATCAAAGCGGCAGCTTCAGTACCGACGCGGTATCATCCAACATCATCGCGTCGCGCACAGGCTGTACCTGCGCATGTCGCTGGGGGAGCGCTTACAGCATGCCACGATGGTGATCAGTTTCGTGCTGCTGGTGATCACGGGGTTCGCGCTGAAATTCCCGGATGCCTGGTGGGTGGCGGGCGTGCGCAGCATCAGCCCACTCATGTTTGATATCCGTGGCATTGTGCACCGCGTGGCGGGCGTAGCTCTGGTTATGGTGAGTCTTTATCACCTCTATTATGTTCTTGCCGTGCCGCGCGGGAAGCAGCTGGTGCGCGACCTTCTCCCGGTGTACAGCGATATCACCGATGCGATCAAGGTGATGAAGTACAACCTGGGGTTCTCTCTGGAGAAGCCCGAGTTCGGCCGGTTCAGCTACATCGAGAAGAGCGAGTACTGGGCGCTGGTATGGGGGACCATCGTCATGGGGCTTACAGGCTTCATCCTCTGGTTTGAAAATGTGTCCCTCGGACTCTTGACCAAACTCTGGTGGGACGTTGCCCAGACCGTCCACTACTACGAAGCATGGCTTGCGACGCTGGCGATCATTGTGTGGCACTTTTATTTCGTCATTTTCAATCCGGACATATACCCGATCAATCTCGCATTCTGGAAGGGTACTCTCACCGAAGCGGAGATGGAGGAGGAGCATCCCCTGGAGCTCAGGGAGATCAAGCGGCGGCAGGAGGCTCAGAAAGAACACGAGGAATCCGTTGCGTAGACTGGAGCGTCGCGGTGGAACAGCATGAATGGAGTGTGTCGTTGATGCCGATCCGGACGGTTTTGGCTGTTTGTGGTGTTCTCGCCCTGCTGTTCGCGGGGCCGGCGGTGCGCGCCCAGGAAAACGCGGAATGCCTTGCCTGCCATGGCGACAAGGCGATGACGACGACCCGGGCGGGGAAGACGGTGTCACTGTTCATCGATGGGAAGGTTCTGGTCGGTTCCATCCACGGCTCGCTCACCTGCGTCGCGTGTCATGCCGACCTCCAGGGGAAGGAATTGCCCCACGAAGCTCCATTGCCGAAGGTAGACTGCGGGGCGTGTCACAGCACCGAGCAGCAACAGCACGCCGAATCACTGCATGGCAAAGCTCTTTCGCGCAAGGATCCCCTGGCGCCACGCTGCAGTGACTGTCACGGAATGCACAACATTGCCGGGGCGAAGGACAAAAAGTCGCCGGTGGCTCCCCAGCGAATTCCGTTCCTTTGCGGGAAATGCCATAAGGAAGGCGCCCCTGTCGCAATCCAGCGTCACATTCCCCAGACCAACATCCTCGAGAACTACTCGGAGAGTATTCACGGTGAGGCCCTGTTGAAGAAAGGCCTTACGGTGACTGCCACCTGCGTTTCGTGCCACACCTCACACCTGATTCTCCCGCATACCGATCTGCGTTCCTCCATTGCCCGGAAGAACATTGCGGCCACGTGCACACAGTGCCACTCGCAGATTGAAGAAGTGCACCGGAAGGTCATCCGCGGCGAGCTCTGGGAAAAGGAAGCCCATATGCTTCCCTCCTGTGTGGACTGCCATCAGCCGCACAAAGTGCGCAAGGTGTTCTACGATCAGGGGATGGCCGACAGCGATTGCATGCGGTGTCATGCAGACCGGGATCTCACGTCATCGAAGGACGGTCGGTCGCTGCATGTCAATGCGGATGAGGTGAAGGGGTCGCGACACGCGAAGTCCGCCTGCAGTCAGTGTCACTCCGGTGTGAACGCGTCGCGCCGTCGTCCCTGTGAAACGATCACGCAGAAGGTCGACTGTGCAGCCTGCCATACCGAAGCGGGTCAGCAATACCAGAAGAGCACGCATGGAATCCTCCTCGCCAAGAACGACGCCAATGCTCCGACATGCAAAGAATGTCACGGGACTCATGCCATTCACGGGAAGAAGGAATCGCAGTCGCCGATTTTCCCGACGAATATTCCGGACCTCTGCGCGCGGTGCCACCGCGAAGGACAAAAGGCGGCGGTGCGCTACACCGGGAAGCAGCACGGGATCATCGAGCGGTACACCGAGAGTATTCACGGCAAGGGGCTTCTGAAAAGCGGCCTGACCGTGACCGCGACATGCACCGACTGCCACACGGCCCACAGTGTCCTGCCGATCGACAGCACGCAATCGAGCGTGAATCCGAAGAACGTTCCCAACACCTGCGGCCGCTGCCATCACGGGATCGAGGACCAGTTTCTGCTGAGCGTCCACTCAACGAAAATTGGAAAGACCGGCAAGGTCCTCCCGGTCTGCAATGATTGCCATACCGCGCATACGATCCGCCGCGCGGACACGGAAGGGTTCAAGCTTCAGATCATGACGCAGTGCGGGCGGTGCCACGAAGATATCGCGAAGACCTATTTCGACACCTATCACGGAAAGGTCTCCCAACTCGGGTACACCAAGACCGCCAAGTGCTACGACTGCCACGGCGCGCACAGCATCATGGCCATCGGCGACCCCCGGTCTCAGCTGAGCCGCGAGAATGTGATCGGGACGTGCCAGAAGTGCCACGCCGGCGCGACGCGCCGGTTCGCGGGGTACTTCACGCACGCGACCCACCACGATCCCGCAAAGTATCCGATCCTCTTCTGGACCTTCTGGGGAATGACAGGCCTGCTGGTTTTCACGTTTGTCCTCGGAGGAGTTCACACCTTGCTGTGGCTGCCGCGAGCGCTGCAAATGCGACGCGAAACGAACGCGAGGATCGCCTCCGGGGGACAGAAAACCGGGGAGGAAACAGACACGAACGATTCGGAGAAAGAGCACACGTGATGGAGACCTCACCATCGGGTACCGGAGGCGAGAAGCAGTTCCTCCGCTTCACGCGCCTCAACCGCATCCTCCATATTGTCTTGATCGTGAGTTTCATGAGCCTCGCACTGACCGGGATGACGTTGAAATTCTCCTACACCAGCTGGGCGGCAATTCTCTCTCACCTGTTCGGCGGATTCGAGACCGCCGGGTACATCCACCGTTTCGCAGCGGTCCTCATGGTCGGTCTGTTCATCGCCCACGCGGTTGACCTGACGCGTCGCGTCCGGCGCGAATACGGATCGTGGAGGAAGATGCTCTTCAGCCCGGACTCCATGCTCCCCGGGAAAAAGGATCTCGCCGACTTCATCGGCTCGGTCAAATGGTTCGTCGGGCTCGGTCCGAGACCCGCGTACGGTCGGTGGACCTACTGGGAGAAGTTCGATTACTTCGCGGTGTTCTGGGGAATCTTCGTGATCGGGTCGACCGGCTTTATGCTCTGGTTCCCAGAATTCTTCACACGATTCGTCGATGGGTCGGTCATTAATGTTGCCACCATCATTCACAGCGACGAGGCCCTGCTGGCGGTCGGATTCATCTTCACCGTTCATTTCTTTAACACCCATCTCCGGCCGGAGAAATTTCCCATGGACACCGTGGTCTTCACAGGCCGTATGTCCGTAGAAGAATTGAAAGAGGACAAACCGGCCGAATACGAGGCTCTCGTGAAGCAGGGGAAACTGGATGATTTTCTGGTGGAGCCGTATCCGCCGATCGTGATCCGCGCCGTCCGGACGTTCGGATGGACCGCGCTCTCGATCGGTTTTGGGATCGTGGTATGGATCATCTACGCCATGCTTTTCGCGTACCAGTGAGAGGTTGCACTTCCTGAAGTGTATTCGGACCCTTAGGCGTGCAAGCCTCTTACGGACACGCCATTCCATTCGTAATCGTATCAGGTGACTCATGAAGCGGATCTTTCCCCCATCGTTCTACAATCTCACGACACTGATCGGTGCGGCCATCGCCGCTGTCAGTTTCGGTCTCATCCTCTTCCTCGTGGCGCTGGAGACGATGTCGTCGTCGCAGAAGCCGTACATGGGAGTGATCGCGTTTGTTATTCTCCCGGGCACACTCTTGATCGGCCTTGCGATCCTGACCGCCGGGATCATCCGGGAAAATCGCCGCGAGCGGACGGGAAAGCCGCACGGAATGCACCTTCCCTCAATTGATCTCAACAATCCCCATCACCGGACCGCTTTCGTTTTCTTTTCGCTTGGCACAATTCTCTTGTTGCTCTTTACGGCCTTTGGGAGCTTCAAAGCTTATGAAGCTACGGATTCCGATCAGTTCTGCGGCGAAACGTGTCACTCGGTCATGGCTCCCGAGTATACGGCATACCAGTTTTCACCCCATGCGAAGGTGGGCTGCGTGAAGTGCCACATTGGTTCGGGTGCGGACTGGTTCGTCCGGTCGAAGCTCTCAGGCACCTACCAGGTGTATGCAACGCTCTTCAATAAGTATCCCCGGCCGATACCCACGCCGATCGAAAACCTTCGCCCGGCGCAGGAAACCTGTGAACAATGTCACTGGCCGAAGCACTTCTTCAGCGAAAAGCTGCACAAGAACTCCTACTATATATCGGATTCGGCAAATACACGGTGGGATCTTGATCTCCTGATCAAGATCGGAGGAGGAAACACTGAGGCGGGCCCAACCTCCGGTATCCACTGGCATATGAATCTTGCCAACGAGTTGTTGTACGTTCCCGCGGACTCGCAGCGTCAGGTTATCCCCTGGGTAAGCTCCAAGACGGGGGACGGGGCGACGACCATCTACCGCAGCACCGATGCGACTGTGAGCGACAGTGCACTCCAGACGATGAAGAAGAGGAGGATGGATTGCATCGATTGCCATAATCGGCCGACGCATATTTATCACCCTCCTGCACGATCGGTGAACCATGTCATGTCGCAGGGATGGATTGATCGGAAGCTTCCGGAAGCGAAGGCCGTTGCCGTGAAGGCTTTGGAAGCCTCCTATGCCACGCAGCAAGGCGCCCTCGACAGCATCAAGCTGGCGATTCAGGAAAAGTACACGAAGGATTATCCCGCCGTCGCCTCCGCGAAAAAGGCCGAGATCAACCGGATGATTGACGAGGTACAGAAGATCTACAGCCGCAACTATTTTCCGGAGATGGGGGTGAGCTGGAAAAAAATTCCGAACAACATCGGCCATCTCTACTATCCCGGGTGTTTCCGCTGTCACGATGGCAAACACGTCTCCGGAGATGGTAAGGTGCTGACCCGCGAGTGCAATGTCTGTCATACGATTCTCGCCCAGCAGTTCGAGCGTGACACGCTCCACGTCTCCCTCGGGGGTGTGGAATACCGGCACCCGGCTGAGATCGGAGATGCCTGGAAGGAGACCAACTGCAGCGATTGCCATAACCCGCAGTAGCCCTGCCCCGTATCGCGCCGCGTTGGTCTTTTGCGGGGATCAGGGTTGCATCTCAACAATGTGCTGCGTATTTTCGTTTCGAAGGTGCAATGCCATGAATGAACAGTACCATTCTGAGCCTCAGAGCAGCAAGCGGGATTTTCTCAAGTACGTTCTCGGCGGCGGACTGCTCGCCTGGGTTGCCGCGGTGGCGTATCCGATTTTCGCTTACTTGAAGCCGCCGAAACAGGGCGAAGTTGAAGTGAGCAGCGTGAAGGTTGGGGCTCTCAGTGCGATTGAGAAGGACAGCGGAACGATCGTCCGGTTCGGGAACAAACCGGTCATCCTGGTGCGGACCGCCGCTGGAGAACTCCGCGCCTTCTCGGCCACATGCACGCACCTTGACTGCACCGTCCAATACCGGAAAGATATGGGAGTCATCTGGTGCGCCTGCCACAACGGGCGATACGATCTGAGCGGTCGCAACATTGCCGGCCCGCCGCCCCGGCCGCTGGATGAGTTCCGCGTTGTCGTTCAGGCGGGCGAGGTCCTCCTTTCCAGGAAAACATGAATACCCTCGGAACCCGAATTTACCGCTGGATCGATGAGAGAATCCACCTGGAGGATCTCGTCCAGTTCATGGGGAAGAAATACGTCCCTCTCCATCGCGGCTCCGTCTGGTACTACTTCGGCGGCGTTTCACTGTTCCTCTTCATCATCCAGGTTGTCACCGGCATTTTGTTGCTGCTCTACTACAAAGGGGGTGAAGAGCTCGCCTTTGAGAGCATCCAGTACATCATGTCGAAGGTCTCCTTCGGATGGCTCATCCGCTCCATCCACAGCTGGTCGGCGAACCTCTTTATCCTTGCCGCCGTTGTGCATATGTTCAGCGTATTCTTTGAGAGATCGTACCGCTCGCCGCGGGAAATCACGTGGCTGACCGGCATGCTGATGTTCTTCCTTGCGCTTGGGTTCGGGTTCAGCGGCTACCTGCTGCCCTGGAATGAACTGGCGTTTTTTGCCACAAAAGTGGGAACAGATATTGCCGGCGTCGTTCCGTTCGTCGGCAAGCCGATCATGGTCTTCCTCCGGGGCGGAGAGGACGTGACGGGCGCTACCCTGACGCGGTTTTTCGGATTTCACGTTGCCGTTCTTCCCGGCATCTTCACCGTTTTTCTTGCGGTTCATCTCCTGCTCGTTCAGCGGCAGGGGATGAGTGAACCGCTTGGCCTTTCGGAGGAGAACTCCGGAGAGCGTAAAACCATGCCGTTTTTCCCCAACTTCCTCCTTCGGGATCTGCTTTTCTGGCTTCTCGTGCTGAACCTCCTGGCGATTCTCGCGGTCTTCTTCCCGTGGGAGCTGGGAAAAAAGGCCGATGCCTTCGCTTCAGCCCCGGCAGGCATTCGCCCCGAATGGTATTTCCTCTTCATGTTTCAGACGCTGAAGTTCTTTCCGGCGAAGGTCCTGATTGTGGACGGTGAGGTTCTCGGGATTTTCCTCTTCGGTATTGCCGGGCTTCTCTGGATGCTGGTTCCATTCTGGGACCGCAAGAGCGCACGTGGGCAGAAGAACCGCCTCCTCACCTATATCGGAATTGTAGCGATCGTGTATATCATTGCATTCAGTATTCTGGGATGGTTTCTGTGAAGAAATCCAGGCGGATTTTCCTGGCAGTACTCTTCGTTGGCTCTTCCCTGGCCGGTCTGAACGCCTATGCCGTTGATCACTGCCTGACGTGTCATGAAGCCCAGAGTGACAAACCCTCCTCCCTCTTCAAGAGAGATATCCACCACCTGAAAGGTGTCTCCTGTGCGGGATGCCATGGCGGGGACGCGAACACCGACGATATGGAGCGCGCCATGGATCCGAAGGCGGGATTTGTCGGTGTGCCAAAGAACGATGACATTTCAGCGGCCTGCGCAAAGTGTCATTCGGATGCCGGGATGATGAAGGGGTGGCATTCGGACCTTCCGACGGGGCAGCTTGAACTCCTTCAGGCCAGCGTCCACGGGAAGCTCTCCACAACGGGAAAGGAGCAGATCGCCCAGTGCACAACCTGTCACGGTGCCCATGGCATTGTTTCCGTCAAGAATCCTGGGTCGCCGGTCTATCCGTTGAACGTTGTTGCGACATGTAGCGGGTGCCACAGCAACGCCGTGTACATCCGCTCCTACAATCCTTCCCTCGCGGTAGACCAGCGAGAGAAATACCGGACAAGCGTTCACGGCATGCGGAACGCAAAGGGGGACGCGAAGGCCGCGGCCTGCGCCAGCTGTCACGGGAGTCATGGCATTCTTTCCAGCACGGACGTCAAGTCTGCCGTCTACCCGACGAATCTCCCGGGGACATGCAGCAAGTGTCATAGCGATGCAGAGTATATGAAGGTCTATGGGATCCCCACGGACCAGTACGCGAAGTTTGCGAAGAGTGTCCACGGCGTCGCGCTGCTGCAGAAGAACGATCTTGGGGCTCCAGCCTGCAACAAGTGTCACGGCAACCATGGCGCAACGCCGCCTGGTGTGGAATCTGTTTCGAAAGTCTGCGGGACGTGTCACGCGCTGAATGCGGATCTCTTCTCTGCTAGTCCGCACAAGAAGGCGTTTGACGATCGGAAGCTCCCGGAATGTGAGACATGTCACGGCAATCATGAAATCGTGGCTGCGGTGAATGCCCTGCTCGGCGTGACGCCCGGGGCGGTCTGTACAAAATGCCATAGCCAGAGCGAGTTCCCGGAAGGCTATCGCGTGGCAGCGACGATGCGCGGACTGGTTGACAGTCTGGAAACGAACGAGGCCCGGGCAAAGTCCCTTGTCGAGGATGCAGAGCAGAAGGGGATGGAGGTGGGGGAAGCCAAGTTCAAGCTCCGGGATATCCGCCAGGCGCGGCTGGAGGCGCGGACCATGGTCCACGCGTTCAAAGAGGAGAAGTTCCGGGAGGTTGTGGGGAAAGGCCTTTCTGTGGCTGTTCTGGTCGGCCAGGAAGGCCAGCGTGCCATCGAAGAGTATGTCTTTCGCCGGATCGGGCTGGGGATCTCAACGTTGATCATTACCGTGCTGGCGATCGCATTATGGTTGTTCATCCGGCGTCTTGAGCGTCGACAGCGCGAGGAGGGAACAGCCACGTAACAGTTAAATCACCGTTGAACATCAAGGAGAACCGCTATGCATTATAGACGTCTGTTCGTAGTTCTGCTCGTCTGTACGTTTGCCCTCGCCATGTCCGGCCTGGCGCAGAACAAGTACGTTGGCGTAAAGCTCTGCGGATCGTGCCACAAGGCGGAGAAGACGGGTGCTGTGTACACTGTATGGGAAAAGAGCAAGCATGCAAAGGCCTTTGAGACGCTGAAGAGCAAAGAATCCGAAGAGATTGCGAAGAAGAAGGGCCTGACCAAGCCGGCGGCGGAGAGCCCCGAATGCCTGAAGTGCCATGTCACCGGCGGCGGAGCCGCGACGAACGTCGAAGCTTCTTTCAAGAAGGAAGATGGCGTGACGTGCGAAGCGTGCCACGGTGCGGCATCCGGATTCAAGATGATTCACAACAAGCCGGAGAATCTGGAGAAGGCGAAGGCAGCAGGACTGATGCTCGGTGACAAGAAGGACGCCAAGTTCTGCGAGAAGTGCCACAATGCCGAAAGCCCGACATTCAAAGGGTTCAAGATCGACGAGATGTGGGCAAAGATCGCACACGGGCTCCCCGCAAAGAAGTAAGACGTATTCACAAGAATGGCCGGGCTCTCCCTGTGATGGCCCGGAGTTTGTGTTGCTGGCCATGCCGTTTGTGCTCCTGGACGGATACATCGAGTCTACGACCCGATCGGGTCGTAGACTCGACGAGTCGCCAGCAACGGCTTGATTGTCGAGTCGTGGACCCGCGGGAGCCGGATCAATCACCGATACAGCGATCGGCCCTCATCCTGCCTGGTTGACGTCCGAGTGGCAGGCCCGACCCAGCCTGACCATA
>DAIUKN010000053.1:0-10375 GCA_036848195.1 Bacteroidota bacterium | reverse complement strand
AATCCATTGATCCTGTCACCGGATCAACCGACAATTCTGAGGTGGATTTGTCCCAGTAGACAGTGACGTTCTGACTTCCACTTTCGACTCTGACCTTGGGCGGTCGCGGGGGCTGGGGGAGCTGGTAATGGTTGAGAATGCCATTCCCGTCGAGGTCCTCGCCAGGATCCAACTGGTTGTTACCGTTGATGTCCTCTCCCTGATACGCCTTCTGGCAAAATGAAGCGTTCGAATAGAGATTCTTTCGCTGCTCACGAGTATCGAAATGGGCAGGGAGGCCGCCGAATTTGCGGGCACAGATGACGCCAAAGACAACGTTGAGCGAATCTCCCGGCATCAACGTGGAGAATGGCCCTGTCGAGAGTAGCGTGGTCATGTTGTTCGCCTGTTGGCGCAGAATATCGATCTTCGGCTGCGGCAGGGATGAGGCCAGCCGGTCATACCTGCTCCGCGCTCCCCCGATGTTTCCGGCATCGTCGAGGGGAGAAAAATAGCCGGCGTCCCCACTCAGGCTGCGGAAGATCCACGCGTTGAAATATGTCCGGTCGCGGAGATTGCCCACCGAGTCCACACCGTGCGGGAACGGGGTTGCTCCAAGCAACCTGACACCGATATAGCTGTCCGCCGGAGGGGGAGCCGGAATACCGTCAAAATCGAATGTGTACATCATTCTGAGTGAATCCGTGTAACCATTCCCGCCGTGGTTGAAATACCCTGTGGTGCCAGGACGGACATTGTTCGTATTGCGCACGACCGCATTGTTCCAGAACCCAACATAGACCGAATCCAGAGGGTATTGGCCAACATTGGTGATGGTGTAATTGAGTATCACGAAGAAATCGGCAAATGGAAAATTCCACGCATAGCTCTCCTGCCTGACTTGGATGCTGAGAGGAGTGTGGTCGGGAATCGAGTCGCCCGTTGTGGGATTGGTACGGTTGAGGTCCGAGTAGCGTGCCACAAAATCCTGGTGACTGATGCTGCTCTCCGAGAAGAATTGGGAACTTGAAAGGGATGAACGCTCTATCATCCCCGAAGCAACTTCCGATGTGAGTTCGTAATCCCGGCCAATCCTGGAAGCGGATGCCTGGTCGGTGGCGCCGGTGCTGACGTGCTGTTGTCCCGTGTGCCTGTCGACCGCGCCAACCCAGAGGGCCCCCTGGTAAACATGCTCGATGCGCGAGCCACGGGGATACTCGCATGAAGGCTGATTCGGCCAGTACGCGTTGCGCGTGCCGATGGTCCCGAAATTCGTGACCGTCAGGCCGATATTGCCGGTCGTCGTGTAGTTCCGGTCGGTATCGGCCAGAACTTTCGCAATCCGTGCAGGATCCCGGCGATCATCGATCAGATCGCTGGAGATGAACCCGGCCGAAAAGAGCGAGAGCAGTAAAAGAAGTAGGAAAAGGCGTTCGGACATGAATGGGGGGACAAGGGAAAAGAACAGACCTGAGACATCTTCTGCGGAGTGCCTATCAATATATCCCGAATCGCCTGGAAAGTCAAGTTGCTTTTCACACGATTTTTCTCGACTTTTTTCCGGATCACCCTATGACCTTTCTCAACCCATTTGTGCTGTTCGGTCTCGCCGCAGCAGCGATCCCTGTCGTCATCCACCTCCTCAACCGCCGCAAACTCGCAACCATCGACTTCAGTTCGCTCCGGTTCCTGAAGGAACTGCAGCACACGTCGATCCGCCGTCTCAAGATCCGCCAGCTCATTCTGCTACTCCTCCGCACATTGGTGATCGTCGCACTGGTTCTCGCGTTCTCCCGGCCGGCGCTGCGTGGCTCACTGGCCGGCATGATTGGCGGCCGCGCTGCAACAACGATGGTCATCGTGCTCGACGATTCTCCCAGCATGACGGTCCGTAACGAGCACGGAATGGTTTTTTCGCAGGCAAAGGACGCCGCAACGGCAATTCTGAACGCTGCCCGTGAAGGCGACCGGGTTCATCTCCTTCGGCTCTCCGATGCCGGACCGCCCGGTGACCGCACGCAGTCCGTGGAACAGGTACCGGCGGCGCGAGCGGCACTCCAGCGCATGACCCCTTCGCAGCGGTCGGTCCCTTTTGCCCGGGGACTCGCCGCGGCGCGAACAGTGGTGACAGAATCCCACGATCCAAACCGCGAGGTGTACCTCATCTCCGACTTCCAGGCGTCACAATTCACCGGACAGCCGCCCGACTCCGCTGCGCCCATTGAGCCTGCACCACGCATCTTCCTGGTCCCCATCCCTTCAGGAAAACAGGAGAATGCCGGGATCGGATCGCTCGAACGGAAGACGCAAATACTCTCCAAAGGCCGCCCGGTTCAGATGCAGACGGTGATCAGAAATTTCGGTTCGCTGCCAATGCACGGATCCCTGATGAGCGTCTACCTTGACGGGAGCAGGGTGGTCCAGCAATCCCTCGATATCCAACCACAGAGCTCCTCTTCGGTCCCCTTCACGCTGATCCCGAAAAGGCGTGGCATCGTGCTTGGCTCGATCCAGCTCGAAGACGACGCACTCGAGATCGACAACTCGCGCTCGTTCGTCCTACGGATCCCTGACCGGATCCGGGTGCTCATGGCGGGAGCATCGGCCCGGGAAACCCGGTTCCCTTACCTTGCGTTGACGCTTGCCGGCGACAGCAGCATGGCAGGACTTTTCGCCGTCGAACGGATTGACGGAGAACAGCTTGCGACAACAGATCTGGCGCCCTTTGACGTTCTCCTGCTCTGCGGACTGAGAGCATTTGCACAGGCGGACGCAGAGCGGATTTCCGCGTTTGCCAAATCGGGTGGCGGGGTCCTACTTTTCCCGGGAGACGAGGCCAACCTCAAGAACTATAGCACGGTTCTTCTCCCCCGGCTCGGGATCCCGCCGCTCGAAACGGGCCGCACTGACAGCGCCGGAGCACAACTCGGAAAGTCAGGAGGATTCATCACATTCAACAAGGTCGACCTCGAGCACCCCCTCTTTTCCGGCCTGTTTGAGGGACCCCGCGGAAAAAAGGGGCAGGCCCCTTCGGTGGAGACACCGAGAATCGTCCGAACGGCCGGAATCCGGCCCTCCGGCGTCGGACACTCCATCATCGATCTGGCAAACGGAGAGGTATTCCTCGCGGAGTACGAAGTCGGGAGCGGAACCGTGCTTGTTTTTGCCGTCGATGCGGGACTTTCCTGGTCGGATTTCCCGGTCAAGGGATTGTTCGCCCCGCTGCTTCACCGTTCGGTGATCTCCCTGGGGTCACAGGCACATACACCTCCCGATGTGACAGTCGGCGAGCCGGTGAAAGCCACGGTGAAACTCCGCCACGCCGTTGGCCGGACTCAGTACGTCCTCCGCGCCCCATCAGGGATCGACGAACGGGTGGCACCGCGCCTCCGATCGGCCACTGCCCTGGCAGATTTCGAGTCTGCTCCCACTGTGGAGACGGGGACCTACACCCTGCTTTCCTCCGATGCTGAACAAACGACGCCCGGGCCGGGAACCGCCGATCCGCTCGAGGCGGTCCCCGTCCACGCGGCCCTCTCGGAGAGCGATTTCCGAACTGCAACACCGGAGGAGCTTATTGCTTTCTGGCGATCCGTCGGCATCAGCCCCGATCAGACGAAGGAGCTTGCCGCCGGTGGGGCCCTTGAGACAACCATTCAGCAGAGCCGCTTCGGGGTGGAACTCTGGAGATATTTTCTCGGTCTCGCCTTGATCCTCGCCGTCGCCGAGATGGCTGTCGCGCGTGAAAAACAGACGAACGAACAACAACAGGTCCGGTGAGCTGAGTGGAAACGCATGAAACTGTCGTTCTTGAGCGGGCCGTCCTCGTCGGCGTGGTAACGCCCGCGGACCGTCGCAGCCGTGTCGAGGAATACCTCGATGAACTGAACCTCCTGGCCGAATCCGCGGGTGCGAACGTTGTCCAGCGCCTCACCCAGGAGCGGCAGCACATCGACGCCGCTTTCTTCATCGGGAAGGGAAAAGCGGAAGAGCTTGCCAGGCTCGTGGAGGCGGAGGGAATCACGCTCGTGATATTCGACGACGACCTCTCGGCAGTCCAGGTTCGAAACCTTGAGCGCCTGATCAAGTGCAAGATTCTGGACCGGAGCGGTATCATCCTCGACATCTTCGCATCGCGCGCAAAGACGCGCGAAGCAAAGACCCAGGTTGAACTCGCGCAGCTTCAGTACATGCTCCCGCGGCTCACGCGGCAGTGGACTCACCTCTCCAAGCAGTTTGGCGGCATTGGAACGAAGGGACCCGGTGAAACACAGATCGAAACCGACCGTCGGGCCATCCGGGCCCGGATCAGCCATCTGACCTCGAAGATCCGGGAGATCGGAAAGGAACGCGAGGTGCAGCGCAAAGGGCGGGAGCAGTTGCCACGTGTCGCGCTCGTCGGCTACACGAACGCGGGAAAGTCAACACTTCTCAACTGGTTTTCGCGCGCGGATGTGCTCGTCGAAGATCGGCTTTTCGCAACACTGGACTCCACCGTGCGGCTGGTGAGTCTCTCACCCGCTCACCGGATTTTGCTCTCCGACACCGTCGGCTTTATCAGGAAACTCCCGCACCACCTCGTGGCCTCCTTCCAGAGCACGCTCGTGGAGGTGCGGGACGCCGACATTCTGCTCCACGTCGTTGACGTCAGCCATCCTCTGTTCGAGGAACAGATCACCGTCGTGAATGAAACGCTGGAAGAGATCGGGGCACAGGGGAAGCCGACGATTATGGTGTTCAACAAGATCGACCGGGTTGACCCTGGAGCGCTGGTCCCGTACCTGCGCGGCAACTATGAACATGCGGTCGTCATCGCGGCCGCCCGCGGGATCAATATGACGGCACTGGAACAGGAGATCATGGGAATGCTCGACGTCAACATCACAGAGGAGACCATGACCTTTGACCAGGAAGACTATCCCCTCGTTGCGCAAATCCATGAACTGGCCGAGGTCCTCGAAAAGCATTACAACGGCAATGCCATCACTATCCGCTTCCGGATGAACAGCATGCACGCAGACCGACTGAAAAAGATCCTTGCCCGCCGCGACTCTCCGGAGCGGCTTCCCTGATCCTGGTCATCAAGGCCGGTTCATTTCCCGGGTTTCGCGAACTCCAGCCCCGTGATCTCCTTTGCACGGGAGAAACCCTTCATCTTCCACTGATCCTCCACCGGCACCTGGCGATCCCCCTGGTAGGCGAGCACTTCATCGGCGCTCAAGACGATTCTGAGTGTGATACCGGGGATCATCGACACTCCACCGCGCCACGCGTCTCCGTTTTTCATGACCCAGACGAAATTCAGCCTCATCGGAGACTCGATGTCGGGCATGGTCATGGTGATGCGCGAAACGTCCTCCCCACGCCTGTAGGATCCGTGCAACGGATGGAGACCGGAGAAGACGGTGAAGTCGGCCTCGCTTATTTCCGGAGGGAGCTTCGGATCACACCTGATGAGGTTCGACGGGGCGTCAATTCGGATGCCGAGGTAATCCTGGTAGACAGAGCGTATGAACTCGGCCATGCCGGCAGCAGAGGCCTGCAGGCCGGCAGCCCGGGGGAAGCCTTCGCCCGGTAGCTGCATAACCTCCATGACCTGCGGGAGCGCCCCGACAACATCGGCGGACAGGGAGCGGAGGGCAAGGTCACGGGTCATCCGGTAGGCAAGGTCAGCGCGGTCATAGCGCGTCAGGGCATACACCGCCTGCCCGGTGAGCCACGTCCAGACAGGCCCGTTGTACAACGATCCAGCAGCGGAGGACTGAAAAGCGGGATCTGTTGACGCCAGCGTCCCGACACCATGAGGATACACCATGGTGGTGACGATGTCCCGAATCAGGTTCTGTTGAACGGCCTCATTCCCGAGAATCTCCAGAGCGAACAACGGATTGGGGCGGGCAACGGCAATCCCCCGGCCGTCGGCATTCAGGTAATCAAAAAGCATCCGGCGAGTGGTATCAATGAAGGCGGCGTTGAATTCCTCGGAGGTCCTGGCGGCCCCCCGGCTCCACGACGAGGCGCGCGCTGAATCACCGACATACTCCGCGACAAAGGACCCGATCAGTTGCTCGAAATGCCAGAGCAGCTGGACTTCCACGGCCCGGAATGCATCGCCCCGAGCCGCACCTCCCACGCCTCGGCGCAGGAATCTCTCCCTCCCCATCCACGTTTCCCCCGAGCCGTGGGTGAGCAGGTTTCTCTCATCGGCGCAATATTTCCTGGTCCCCTCGATGCTGCGTCGGACGATCCCGAACAACTCGCGGACCAGAGCGGTATCGTTCGAGAACGCCACCTGCTCGTACATTTCCCTCACTAACCAGGGGGCAATGTCCGCGCCATGATAGGTCGCCGATCCCTCGAAAACCCGATCGGGGATCCTCCCGAAAGTCCGGCTCGATGCAACGGTATCCTGCCATCGCGCCAGGGAACGAGCGATCGCCGCCGTCTTCCCGAAGTCACCCGTCGCCAGCCCAAGCCCCACCATCGATTGGACGTTGTCCCTTCCGTTCATTGATCCGTCCCACGGCAGCCCGGCAACGACGAATGTGTCGCGCTTTTCAACGACGAGAGCATCCAGAGACAGCTTCATCCAGGAGAGCGCCTTGTTGAGGACCGTGTCGGAAGTTGTGAGATAGGAGGAGTTCAGGATCTTCTCCATCCGTTCATGACGTGAACGCCGGAAAGAATCCAGATTATCTGCCAACCGCGATAGTCGCGATCCCGCCGGTTCGGCACTCGACAGGAGGAGCAGAACGCGGGCGGAAGTCACGGCAGGCATCACCAGCCAGCCTTCCCTCTCCCCCGCCTCTGCTCCTGCCGCGAGCGTGATGACGGCGCCGCCCCCCGCCAGTTTCCACTGCATCTGTGTTCCCCCCGCACGCCCCTGGACCGGACCAAATCCGGGGCCGGGGTGCAGCCGCACAGCCAGTTCCTTTGGCGTGCGGAGCTGGGGGACCAGCAGCACCATATGGTCGTTTGCAGAAGGCAGTTCCACCGGCGCCAGGATCACCGACGCGCCGTCGGCAGACTGCCCCAGGACTTCATGAGGATAGACCTGACCCGCTCCAAACACCCCACCGGTCACAATCTGGCCATCAACCCGCAGCTCAACCCCGGTCACGATTTCCCGTCCGTCGACGTCCCACCTCAGAGACGACCGCGACGCGTCTCCGCCTAGCGTCCCGGTTACGAATCCCCCCCGCTTGTCGGAAAGAAAGAACCCGCGTGCGGTCGTCCGCACCGCCACACCGAGATCATCCACCCGAATCCGCGGGCGCGGCGAGGAGCCCGAGACTTTTCCCGAACAGCCGGACAACACCGTGGAGAAAGCAAGAACAAAACAGAGCGTGCGCATAAGAGAAGGTCCTGAATATTGAATGGGAAAAGCGGGCGGCGACTATGGCATCGGCCCGGACTTTTTGATATCTTGGAGCAGTTTCGACAAACACCGTACCACACTCACCGGAGCCAGACCATGGTCCTTGATGTCGCCGTCGAAGCCGCGCGGGAAGCCGGCATCTACCTGAAGTCGAGCGTCGGCAAGGTGAAACATGTCGAGACCAAGCAGGGCGAGGTGCGCAATATGGTGTCGGAAATCGACCGGGGCTCGGAGCAGATCATCATCAACCGCATCAGGCGTCATTTCCCCTCCCACGCGATCCTTGCCGAGGAGAGCGGCGCGCTCGACACGTCAGCGGAATACCGATGGGTCATCGATCCGCTCGACGGAACCACCAACTTCCTGCACTCGGTTCCGATATACAGCGTCACCATCGGAGTCGAACGAAAGGGTGAAATCGTCGCGGGTGTGGTGTACGACCCGAATCTCGATGAATTGTTCACGGCCGAGAAAGGATCGGGAGCGTATCTGAACGGAGAGCGGATGGCAGTATCACAGACTCCGGAGCTTATTCACAGTCTCCTGGTGACCGGTTTCCCCTACGACATCGCAAAAAATCCCGATCGCCCGGCGGATCATTTTGTCAATTTCCTGAAGGAGGGACAGGGCATCCGTCGGCTCGGGTCGGCTGCCCTCGATCTTTCCTACGTCGCTGCGGGGCGCTTCGACGGATTCTGGGAGGTCCAACTACAGCCGTGGGACATGGCGGCCGGCGTGTTGTTCGTCCGCGAGGCGGGGGGGCGCGTCACGGACTTCTCTGGAGCACCCTCCGTTATCACCGAGAAAAACGTGCTCGCCTCCAACGGCATTATCCATGATGCCATGCTCCGAGTCCTGGGAAAAGCGGGGCCGTCGTAGGCTCACGCCGGCGACACCTGCTCCCGCTTCAAGCGTTCGAGAATCCCCTTGAGAAGGCTCTGCTTCGCCTTCAGTTCATACCGAAAATTGTAATCGTCCGTCTCATGGATTTCGGCGCGCAGATCTCCCAGGGACTGCTCCACAACTTCCGCTAGGACCTCCAGCTCTTCAGCCTCAAGGTCGAGCACCATCACGGCCAACCCCGTTCTCATGGTCTGATTCAACAGAAATCTACCTGTGCCCCGGATGAATGTCAAGCACGGGTTCAGAAGACCTCCGGGGTTCTCCATGGTGCGACACCCCGTTCATCGACCAGGGAGCGGATCCGCGGCGGAACAGCGCTCGGCCCGTCGCCGACGTGGATATACTGCTTGAGTTGCTGCTCCGCCGTGGCAAGCATTTCACCACGGTCCGTCTGGAACACCGCCAGGACCTCCCCCGGCGCTACAGGCTCCCCCAGTTTCTTCCGCAGAACGATCCCTGCTTTCGGATCCACGGAGTCATCGAGCTTCCGGCGCCCGGCACCCAGCTCGACAGCCAGCACGCCGATCTCCATCGTGTCAAACCGGACGATGGTCCCCGGGGTCGCACTCCTGACCTCAACGCTATAGCGAGGACGGGGATAGCGCGAAGGATCCGCGAATATTCCGGGATCGCCTCCCTGGCGGGCAACGATCTGAAGGAACTTTTCATAAGCCCGGCCGGACCAGATGGCAGAATGACATAGTCCGATCCCTTCCGTTATGCTCGCCGCCTTTCCCCCCAGAAATACCATTGCCCCGCCCAGCACCAATGTGACCTCCATGAGATCCGGGACATTCTTCCCGCGGAGACACTCAACCGATTCCTCCACCTCCAGCCAGTTCCCGATCGCGCAGCCCAACGGCTGATCCATCTCGGTGATAAAGGCGATGGTCCGCTTTCCGAACTTTGTGCCAATCTGCACGAGGGTGCGCGCAAGAGCGACTGCTCGCTCTTCGGACTGCATGAACGCCCCGCTGCCGGTCTTCACGTCGAGGACAAGGGCGTCGATACCCTCCGCAAGCTTCTTGCTCATGATGCTCCCCGCGATCAGGGGAATGCACTCGACGGTTCCCGTCACATCTCTCAGGGCGTACATCTTCCTGTCAGCGGGAGCGATTTCCGCGGTCTGGCCAATCATCACAAGCCCCGTCTCGCCCAGCACCCGGCGGTATTCTTCGATGGAGAGGTCGGTGCGGAACCCCGGGATCGATTCCAGTTTGTCCAACGTTCCGCCTGTATGTCCGAGGCCTCTCCCTGAGATCATCGGCACCGGAACCCCGCATGCCGCGACCATCGGGGCGAGGATCAGCGACACTTTGTCGCCCACTCCACCGGTCGAATGTTTGTCCACCTTCACCCCGGGGACCGACGAGAGATCGACGGTTTCTCCGGAATGGAGCATGATCTCGGTAAAGGCCGCGGACTCCTCCGCCTCCATGCCGGAAAAGTAGACGGCCATGAGAAAGGCGGACATCTGGTAGTCGGGAAGCTCCCCCCGCACGTACGCACCGATCAGATCCTGCAATTCGGCGCGTGAGAGTGATCCGCGGTCGCGTTTCTTACGAATGAGCTGGACAGGATTCATTGCTGATTCACCAGGCCGGAACCATTCAGTGTTGCGCTGCAGGGAACGGCGATCCGTTCACGATGGAGCCGAGTTCAGGAAACCGCCCAATAATGAAGTCGGGGGAATACGCCCGGACCTCCTCTGCGCGCAGAGCACCGTACGTCACGGCGCATGTAGCCACGCCGGCGGCCCGACCGGCATTGATGTCATGGCCGGAGTCGCCGACCATGATTGTCTCAGACCGTTCCCATCTCTGATCCGCGATGATCTTGTTGAGGATAAACGGATCCGGCTTGTACGGTATGTCATCGCTCCCCTGCAGCTGGGCAAAAAAGCCCGTAATCTTGAAGTGGTCCGTCGCCCTCTTGATGCCTGCCAGCCGCTTTGTCGATGCCACGGCAAAACGCTTGCCACGACGATGGAGCGCTTCCAGCGTTTCGCGCACCCCGGGGAACAGGTGCGTGGTCAACAGTGAACGGGGGGGATAGTATTCCGAATAGAGCTCGATCGCCTCGGCAATCCGCGCATGGAGTTCCGGCGGAAGGAGG